>BQMV01000401.1 GCA_022181005.1 Anaerolineaceae bacterium
AAACTTTGAGCGCGCTCTCGATGCAAGGATTAAACTTCAGCAAAGTGCGCGGCGGCAAAAAGGGACAGCAGCAACTCGCGCAAGCGGTCGCGATGGAATCGGCGAACCGCGTCCTCACGCGCCGCGCGCTGGAAATGTTGAAGTCCATCGCCAACGGCGAATATAAATCTCCCGAAGAGCGGAAAACCGCCCTCGCTGAGAAAATCGCAGAGACGGCAGCGGAAGAAGCGGCGACTGTCGAAGTGGAGCCAGCCGTTCCGACGAGCGAAGCCGATGCGGATTCCGAATCCGAAACAAAGAATTAACGCAAATCTAACAGCCGAACGGTATGATGCGTCCTACTTACATATAGGAGACAAGATATGATGCCAGAGTATAAGAACATCGTTCCGATGGTTGTAGAGAACACGGGACGCGGCGAACGCGCCTACGATATTTATTCGCTGTTGCTCAAAGAGCGTATTATTTTCCTCGGCACGCCGATTGACGATCAGGTTGCGAACGTGATCGTGGCGCAGCTGTTATTTTTGAATCACGAGGACCCTGAAAAAGAAATTCAGATGTATATCAACTCGCCGGGCGGCGTGATCTATGCTGGCTTGGCAATCTACGACACAATGCAGATGATCTCGAACCCGATCAGCACAGTGGCGGTCGGGGTGACCGCGTCTTTCGGGACCGTCTTACTGACTGCTGGAACAAAAGGTAGACGTTACGCCCTGCCGAACGCGACCATCCATATGCACCAACCGCTCGGCGGCGCGCAAGGACAGGCGACCGATATTGAAATTCAAGCCAAACAGATTTTGCGCCTGAAGAGTCTCTTGCTCGGCATTATGGCGAAGCACACCGGGCAACCGCTGGAAGTGATTGAGCGCGACAGCGACCGCGATTATTACCTCGAAGCGAAGCAAGCTGTTGAGTATGGTTTAGTAGATCAGGTGTTGGAAGCGCCGGAGAAAGTTAAGTAGTTTGACAGCTAGCTAGTTTGGAAGTTTTGATAGTTGAAGCCCGCCGACTTCTCGGCGGGCTTTTGATTCAGTTATAATCGCGGTCTATGATTCCTTTAAACATCAACGCCCTCATCCTCGACATGGACGGCGTGATCTGGCGATCAGACTCGCCGATTGGTAATTTGCCTGAAATTTTCAAGCACATCGAAGCGCGCGGATTGAAATATGTCTTTGCCACCAACAACGGAACAAAAACGCCCGATCAATACGTGGCGACGCTGGAAAAACTTGGTGTGCGTGTTTCGACTCAACAGGTGATAACATCCGCGCTTGGGACGGCGTACATGCTTGGTCAAAACTTTTCACGCGGCACAAAAGTTTTCATGGTCGGCGAAGATGGGACTCGCACCGCGCTCGAAGAAAAAGGGTTTGAGATTTTGTCTGTCGAACACGCGCAAGAAGCGCAAATCGTCGTGATGGGCATTGACCGCGAGGTCAACTTCAATAAAATGCGTGAGGCGACCTTGCTCGTGCGGCGCGGCGTTCCGTTTTACGCGACGAACCCCGATAAGACCTTCCCCACCCCGTGCGGAGAAATCCCCGGCGCGGGCGCGTGGATTTCGGTTGTCACAACCGCAACAGGCGTCGAGCCGATTTACGCGGGCAAGCCATTTCCGTTTATGGTGGAACTCTCGCTCGAACGACTCGGCACGAAAAAAGAAGAAACTCTCGTCGTCGGCGACAGACTCGAAACCGACATCGCCGCGGGGCAAGCAGTGGGATGTCCATGCGCGTTGGTGTTGAGCGGCGTGTCCACAAAAGAACAGGCTGAGGCGTGGACTCCGAGGATTGATATTGTGGCGGATGACTTAACGAGCCTAATTGAGGAAGTGTCCAACACATAGTACACAGTAAGCAGTACTTCGTATTGCGTACTATGTAATTTACTGACACAAAATTATGTTAATCTACGATCTCGACCTCGATTCAATCACCAACCTTTTACAAGAATGGGATGAACCCGCCTACCGCGCACAGCAGATTTGGCAGGGGTTGTACCAACATCTCTACGATTCGCCTGAGCAATTCACGAACTTGTCCAAGTCACTGCGCGAGAAACTTGCGAAGCATGTGACCTTCGCTCCGTTCAACGTAAAAACTTTTCTCGATTCATCCGATGGCTTCACGCGCAAAACTTTGCTTGAACTGCCTGACAAGAATTTGATCGAAGCCGTGTTGATGAAATATGGCGACCCAGCGGATAATCCGCAGATCAAAGCATCCGCCCCGAACAGCGAGAATTTACGCGGCGCGAAGAATCGCCGCACGCTTTGCATCTCCACGCAAGCGGGTTGCGCGATGGGATGTGTCTTCTGCGCGACGGGGCAAATGGGTTTCAAGCGTCACCTTTCGAGCGGCGAGATCATCGCACAGGTTTTGTTTTACGCGCGCATGTTGAAAGAGCGGAACGAAGTCGTCACCAACATCGTCCTCATGGGCATGGGCGAGCCGTTCCATAATTACGACAACACAATGGAAGCGATAGACCGACTCAACGATTCAAGCGGATTCAACTTCGGCGCCCGCCGCTTCACCATCTCGACGGTGGGACTGGTTCCACAAATTCGGCGTTTTGCCGACGAGAAGCGACAAGTGAACCTCGCCATCTCCCTCCACGCGGCAGACGATGAGTCGCGTGTTGCAATGCTTCCCGTCAACAAGCGTTATAAAATTGACGACGTAATCGAAGCCTGCAAATATTATGTCGAGCAAACACATAGAAGAACCACATTCGAGTGGGCACTGATTCACGGAGCCAACGATTCGCCTGAAGTGGCGAAGAAACTCGCGGCGCGGCTCAAGGGATTGATGTGTCACGTCAACGCCATCCCCCTCAACCCCACGACGGGATATAACGGTCAAGCCACGTCGCCCGAGCGCGCCGCCGCCTTCAAAACGACGGCGGAAGAAGCGGGCATCCCGTGCACGCTCCGCATGAGGCGGGGGAGCGACCTCCGCGCTGGATGG
>BQMV01000402.1 GCA_022181005.1 Anaerolineaceae bacterium
TTTGCACAGAATCGACAGTGAAATTTTCGCCGAAGGATTCTGTCACTACCGTCCCGCCGACGATGAAGCGGCGTTCGAGGACCAAAGCTTTTTTCCCTTGCTTGGCAAGGTACGCGGCGGCGACTAGACCGTTATGTCCCGCGCCGATGATGATGTGATTGTAGTGATTTTGTGTCATAAAAATTCCTTTGTGCTAAAATTTAGCCATGAAAGTTTACCTTGATGCCTGCTGTTTGAATCGTCCTTTTGACGATCAGAGCCAACCACGAGTTCGTTTGGAAGCGGAAGCCGTTTCACTCATTCTCGAAAAATTCAATCAAGATGAATGGGAATGGATCGGCAGTGAGGTGTTACATTATGAGGTTGATCAACATCCCAACACAGAAAGTAGAGAACGAATTTTATCTTTCCTATCATTGGCTCAACGAGTTGTCGAAATAAACGAGAAAATTTTGAAACGCGCTGAGGAATTGGAAGAAGCAGGCTTCGATCCGTATGATGCCATCCATCTTGCGTCTGCTGAATTTGGCAAGGCAGATGTCTTCCTGACAACCGATGACCAGATATTGAAAATCTCCAATCGAAATAAAAGTTTGTTTTCCTTTCCTATTGAAAATCCAGTAAAATGGCTGGAAGAGGTTTTGAAATGAACAGTACTTACCTGACTCTTAGCGAAATCCGTACGCTTGGATTTGAAGCCCTGCTCCGCGAATTGGGACCCGCAGGCGCTATTCGTTTTATCCAACAATATGAAACGGGGCGCGGCAATTACACGCGTGGCCGCCGAAAGTGGTTGCCAAAGAAAAGCGTGCGTGAAATCGGCAAGCAAATTATAAAAGAACGAAAAAAGTAAAATTCATACTTTCAGCCTCTGTGAAAACGGAGGCTTTATTTTTCACGCAACACATTCCCCTCTCCTACAGGAGAGGGGTTAGGGGTGAGGTCGCTCTGCCCCGCGTCAATGATGATGGTGTCGTAGTGATTTGTCATGAATTGTTATTCCAATGGTCGTTTTAAGATAATTTGCACAAAATAGATTTGACCATCTAAACCCGTGTAATAGGGCGATGTGCCACAGACTTCCCAGCCTTGCCTTCCCTGCTCTGGCAAATATTCATACAGATAAGGGCATCGTTTTTTCCTAGCCAGGAATCTATTGTCAGGTATTTCTATCTCTGCTACTATCTCTTTTCCGTTTACAGCAAAAACTTCCAAATCACTATTGCATTTTAATATTACGTACTCCCATTTTGTCATGCTAGTCTCCTTTACCTTTGTTCTTTAGTTTTCTACACTCCATCCTTCAAAATCTCCTTCGCCGCCAACATCCCTGCCGCGCCCATCACACCGCCGCCAGGATGCGCGCCGCTTGCGCCGAAATAATAACCTTTGAGCGGCGTGCGGAAATCTGCCCATTGCGGCGTGGGGCGCAGGAAAAAGATTTGATGCAATAACAACTCGCCGTGAAAAATATTTCCGCCCGTGATGCCCGCGATGCGTTCGATATCTTTTGGCGAAATCACTTGCATGCCCACAATACACTTGCGGATGTTCGGCGCATATTGCTCGATGGTCGAGATGACGGCTTCACCGAGTTCGTCGCGCTTTTCATCGTTCCATCCGCCTTCCAAATCATACGGCGCATATTGCACAAAACACGACATCACATGCTGACCAGGCGGCGCCATATCGGGGTCAATCATCGAAGGGAAAATCATATCGAGATACGGTCGCTTCGAAATCTGCCCATACTTCGCGTCGTCATATGCGCGCTCGATGTAATCAATGCTCGGGCTAATTGAAACCGCGCCGCGATGTAGGATCGATTCGTGTCCCTTTTCAAATGGCATTGCCGTAAAGTTTGGCAATTCACTCAACGCGATATTAACTTTTCCCGACGAGCCGCGCGTGCGAAAATTTTGAATGGATGTGACAAAATCATCGGGCAAATATTTTTGTTCCACAAATTGCAGGAACGTCCGTTTTGGATCAGCAGCAGACATGACGACTTTGGATCGAATCTCGTCGCCATTTTCTAGGATGACGCCCACTGCGCTTCCATTCTTGACCTTGACCTGGTTCACAGAACAATCGACTCTGATCTCCACCCCCAGCGCTTGCGCCGCGTTAAGGATGGAGCCGCTGACTCCGCCAGAGCCGTTCTTGGCAAAGCCCCACGCGCGGAAGGCGCCGTCAATTTCGCCCATGTAATGATGGAGCAAAACATACGCCGTCCCAGGCGAGCGCGGACCGAGAAACGTGCCGATGATTCCGCTGGCGGCTTTTGTCCCTTTGAGCGCGTCGGTCTCGAACCACTCTTCGAGCAAATCCGCGGATGATTGTGTGGCAAGTTTGGCGATCATGTACAGTTCTTTTTCAGACAAGCCCGAAGCGTATTGACCAACCTTGAGCAAATTAAACAAATCTCGCGGATGCAATGAACTTGGGTCAGGCGGAATCAAATTGATGATGGGCTTGATTGCCTTCGCCGCACGCGCCATCACACGCGCATATTCATCGTACGCTTCTGCATCTTTCGGTGAGTGACGATAAATCTCGCGGCGAGTCAGATCATGGTCATCCCACGCGGCGAGATAATCTCCGTTTTCCATGGGCGTGAATGTGCTAGGCAACGGAAGAATCTTCAATCCGTGCTTGGGCAATTCCAAATCACGGATGATCTCTGGGCGCAACAGACTCACCACGTACGAAAACTCAGTGAACTTGAACCCAGGGAAAATCTCCTCCGTCACCGCCGCCCCGCCGACGATGTGCCTGCGCTCCAGCACGACAACTTTCTTGCCCGCTTTGGCTAGGTAAGCGGCGGCAACAAGTCCATTGTGCCCCCCGCCGATGATAATTGCGTCGTAGTGATTAGATGTCATAGATTATTCTTTTCTGGTTTAAGGTTACAGGTTGAAGGTTGCAGGTTTTTAACTTTCAAGATCGGAAGAGCACACGTCTGAACTCCA
>BQMV01000403.1 GCA_022181005.1 Anaerolineaceae bacterium
AGGTATTCGCGCTGGTTTTGCGGTTGGGCGGCTCGATGAGCAGCGAACACGGCGACGGAATCGTTTCGGGCGAATTCATCGAGCGCACTTACGGGAAGGAGATCACGGACGCGATGCGGAAGTTGAAACGCGCCGCCGATCCCGACCATTTGCTCAATCCGCGCAAGATGTTTGACGCGCCGCCGATGGATATCAACTTGCGCTACGGCGCGGACTATCGCGTCAATGCGTGGAACGCGGCGCTGCATTTTGAACACGAACGCGGGCTGGCGGGCGCGATCGAGCAGTGCAACGGACAAGGCGTGTGCCGAAAATCTGCGGGGGTGATGTGCCCATCGTTTCAGGCGAGCGGCGACGAGCGCTTAAGCACGCGCGGGCGGGCGAATCTATTGCGGGCGTTGATCAAAGCGCGCGGCGCGGACGACGGAATCGAAAGCGAGTTGGAGGCGGCGGCGTTTGAGACGCTCGATCAATGCCTCGCTTGCAAGGGCTGCACGAGCGAATGTCCCAGCGGCGTGGATATGCCCAAACTGAAATACGAATTCATGCATCATTATTATCAATCGCGCCGCCGCCCTTTGCGCGATTACCTGTTCGCTTATTTTCACCTCGTCGCCAAGGCGCTGACGCCCGTCGCGCCGCTGGCGAACGCGCTTATGCGAGCGAAGCCGGCGAAGAAAATTATCTCGAAAGTTTTCGGAATTTCTGAAGCGCGCCCGTTGCCGACTTTCAAGAAAAGCAAGCGCGCGCGCGAATCGCAAAACGAAAAAATAGTCCTCTTTTTGACGGACGTGTTTTCGGAATACGTCGAGCCGTCGGTTAAGGAAGCCGCGTTTGACCTGTTGCATTGGCTTGGCTATCGTGTCGTGCAGTTGTCCGCTGTGGGCGCGGGCGCGGCGTTTTTGTCGAAGGGATTCATCGAGCAGGCGCAACGTCATGCCGCGCGGCTTTTGGACGAGGTCAAAAGTTTCGGCGCGGACGTTGCCGTTGTGGGGTGCGAGCCGCCCGAAGTGTATTGCGTCAAGCAGGAGTACGCCGCGCTGTTGCCCAATCGCAAAGCGGAGATTGAGGAACTCTCACAACGGACCTTCATGTTGGATGAATTTATCTTGCGTGTAGCCAATTGGAAGCAATGGGAAAAAGAGATAGAAAAAAGAGATAAAGAAATAAAGAACAGCGCGCCGCGCGAGAAAATTTTCTTTCATCCGCATTGCCATCACCGCGCTGCAGGCTCAGGGATAGATGACCAGCCAACTGGCATATTCGCCACGCTGGAAGTTTTGCGCCTCTGCGGCTTTGACGTGGAACTCAGCGAGGCGGGCTGTTGCGGCATGGCTGGCACGTTCGGCTTCGATGCGGAACATTACGACCTTTCCATGCAAATTGGCGAATTGAAATTATTGCCGAAAGTTCGAGAGTTGGAAATAAAGCTGGCTTCCAGCGGTTCGGCGTGCCGAATGCAGATCTGCGATGGGGCGGGGCGCGAAGCGAAGCATCCGCTGGTTATGCTGCGCGATCGCATCGTTGGGTATAATTGAGGAACTTCAACGAAGAGGGCATGCGTAAACTTTCAGAAGAACTCACTCGAAAGCAAATGATCGATCCGCAGTTGGAAAAGGCGGGCTGGTATCTGCGCGATCATTCCAAGGTGGGAATCGAAATCCCCGTAGACGGTTACGACAAAGAACCCTGGAACGGCGTGACCGATTACTGCTTATTCCGCGAGAACGGGGAAGTGCTGGCGATAGTTGAAGCGAAGAAAACAGCGGTGGATGTCCGCCTGGCAGAAGCGCAGTTGACTCATTACGTCACTGAAATTGAAAAGCATCAAAGTTTCCGCCCGTTTGGGTTTTTAGCCAACGGATTGGAAATCCATTTTGTGGACGTAGGTTACGCGCCGAGGCGTGAAGTGTTCGGTTTCTTCACGCGCGCAGATTTAGAGAATTTGCTGTACCTGCGTCAGAATGCCAAGCCGTTGAGCTCAGTAGAAATTGACAACAACATCGTTGACCGTTCCTATCAGTACGAAGCGATTCGGCGTGTGGGGGAAGCGTTTACCAGTGGCAAGCGCAAAGCCCTCATCGTGATGGCAACAGGCACAGGCAAGACGCGCACCACAATGGGATTGATTGACTTGTTCATGCGCGATTTGAAGAGGGTTGTTTGATTATGATAGTTCCTGAACAGAAAATAGTGGAAGAAAGTTGCTGGTCATCAGACCATCTTAAGTGGCTGAAAGATACAGGAGAAAGATTGAAAACGGCTGATGGTAAAACTGTAGAAGTCTGGGAGTTTTGCCATAAAAAAGATGATGCTGTTCTTTCTTCGTGGGCTAGGCACTTTCGAAGTCACTATTGCTTTGATACAGAAATTGACCCATTAAGAAAAGGGACTGGTTTATCACGGGCGGAATACCTAAACAACATCAAATTTCCTGATGCCAGTACAGCTCCTGGACCAGGTGTTCGAGCAGGTGATTTTGGCGAGATATTAATCGCGGATTATTTAGAATTTATTCTTGGCTTTTGGGTTCCAAGAGTGCGCTACGGTCTAAAAGTTATATCTGACGAATCTTCAAAGGGTTGTGATACCTTGGGTTTTTACTTTATGAAAGATGGTGAAGAATCTCCAAAAGATATTTTGGCAGTATATGAAGTTAAGGCTCGGTTAACTTCTGATCAACTTACAAATGGCAAGAAATTGTCAGGTTTTCAAGCTGCAGTTAATGGTTCTGCTAAAGATAGGTTAAGAATTGCCGAATCGTTGAACTATATTAAGCAGCGGTTCTTTGAGAAAAGGAACATGGCTGAAGTGAACAGAGTTGAACGGTTCCAGAATATTGATGACCGCCCATACACTAAGATTTACG
>BQMV01000404.1 GCA_022181005.1 Anaerolineaceae bacterium
AGCCGAGTAAACCTGCAAGGATGAGGATGAGAAGCTGTTGATAATCCTTGAGTGATAAAGTCACAAACTCGCGCGTGAAGTTGAATACTAAAGTTAACAGTTCAAGCAGACTCGCTGGTTCGCCGTACCGCTCGGCGCGGAGTTGAGTCGTTGGGGCGAAGACGAGTAATGCCATGGCGATCAAAGCAAATATCAAAGCGACGAGAGCGGGGGTAAAAGTCTTTGGCGCCCAAACTTTTTTGTAGCGCGAACCAATGAAGGCAATGACCGTGTATAACGTCAACGCCGAAACAAGGACAGTGTTGCTCGCTTCGGAGAATCCGCCTGCAATGAGGGAGAGCAGGGCGATGCGGATCAATTTTGGTTTGGATGTGTTTTGGTCCGTGATAAGCGTTAACACCCAAGGGAATAAAGCGAGGGGAAACGTGTAAGTGAAAAAGCCGGTGTTCCAATAGATGGATTGATATAAATGCGGCGCGAGATAGACGGTGAAATAAATAATGACGATGGAAAGTAAAGTCGCTTGGAAAGTAGAAAGCGGATAAGTCGAAAGAGAGGAGAGGTTGAGGAAGAGACGAACCAAGCCCCAAGCCCAGAGCAGAAGCGAGAGCGGGAGGAGGAGTTGAAGTCCCAAGACTCCAAGAGGATAGAAGAGTCCCGCGAGAATGGTCACGGAGTATCGACTGGGAGTGTAGGTCACGTTGTAGAGATAGCCGCGCAGAGTTTCGAGAAATCCCAAATTGCGGAAGTCGGCGTTGTAGCACCAATCGTCTGCCCAGTAGCGGAAATAAACGCCGAGATAGGCGAACATCCCCAAGCCGACGAGGAAGATCACAAACGGAATATAAGAGGAAAGTTTTCGGCTGAGGCGCATGACGACGGAAATTATACCGGATTTGGGAATCTTTTTACCATACAAGATACGAAGCGCCAAAAGCTGTTTTGCGTCAACGGTTTAAAATCTTCGCAACCCGGGCGTCGCTTCGGCTTCGCTTAGCGCAAGCCTCCGCGGCAAAGGGTTTTCCGTGGAAATTGACAATCTTACTTTACCGTGATATAACACGCGGATAATTTACGGATATACTCATCCAGAGAGGCGGAGGGACCGACCCTTTGAAACCTCGGCAACCGTTCAAGCGGTGCCAACTTCGGCAGACGCATGTCTGATAGATGAGAGATGATATAAGTTTTATGTCGCCTCTCGTTGAGAGGCGTTTTATTTTGCAAAGGAAAGAAAATGAGCATTGAAGATCGTTTTGCAATTCAAGAGCTGATTGCCAAATTTTCAAACAGTTTCGACCTGAAGGATTGGGGCGGACTGCAAGCCTGCTTCACCGAATCCATTTTCACGGATTATTCCGACCTGCGCGGCACGCCGCCTGAGGCGATTACCGCCAGCGAATACGTGCGCCTGCGCCGCGAATCGCTGGACGCGTTGAAACTGCATCATCTCGTCAGCAATTACGAAATTGACTTCGCCGATGCAAACTCCGCGACCTGTCGCGCTTCGATGATGGTCTGGCGCAACAATGATGTTGAAGTGTCCGCCAGTCATTGTTTTTATGTGTTTCAATTGAAGCGGCTAGCGACTGGAGATTGGAAGATCAGCGGCATTACGCAGAAGGTTTTTTGGAACGACGGGAGTTCGTCGGCGCATAAAGGCGTGAAGTCTAGGTAAACAGATGACCCAAAAAATACAGGTTTCTGTTGCAACCATAAACGACGCATCTGACATTGCCAGATTAAATCTCCTCTTCAACGAAGAGCATAAATCTGTCGAAGCGATTATGTCAGACATGAGCAACCCTGCTTGTGTTGAGAGCATAATTCTCGCAAAAATATCTGCCCAAACCATCGGCTTTGCATTGATAAGAATTGTCCCAACAGTTTTGTATAAAAGTCATCATGCCGAATTGACCGAATTATATGTCATGGAAGAATTTCGTCAGCAAGGCGTAGCCAGTGACCTGATTGCTTTTGCCGAAAATATTGCCAAGCGAAAAGGCGCTGATAGTATTCTCATCCAAACAGGTGACGACAATATCCCTGCTTTGTCTTTGTATCATAAACATGGATATGAAGATTATGATGTAGTTTTGAAGAAAAGCCTAAAATAAAGGAATAACATGACCCAACGCAAATACACCAACCGCTCATACCTCGATGCCCTCGAAAAGAAAGTCCTCGTCTTCGACGGCGCGATGGGAACGAGCCTGCAAGTGCAAAACCTGACTGCCGAGCATTTCGGCGGCGAGCAATACAACGGATGCAACGATTATCTCGTCATCTCGTATCCCGAAGCCGTGGAAAAAGTCCATCGTTCGTTTTTAGATGTCGGCGTGGATGTTCTCGAAACGGACACTTTCCGTTCGAATCGTTTGACGATGAAGGAATACAATTTGCAAGACCGCGTGATTGAGATCAACATGGCGGCGGCGCAATTGGCAAAACGTCTCGCCGATGAATACGCAGAAAAAACTGGACAACCAAGATTCGTCGCTGGTTCAATTGGACCGAGCGGCAAACTTCCATCCACCAACGACCCCGACCTGTCGAACGTCACATACGATGAGTTGATCGCCGCGTTCGCCGAGCAGGCTGAAGGTCTGATTCGAGGCGGCGTGGATGTCCTGCTCATCGAAACGTCGCAAGACATCCTCGAAGTCAAAGCCGCGATCGCGGGTCTGCATCAAGCCTTTGAAAAGACTCAAATCTATTTGCCGATTCAAGCGCAGGTCACGCTCGACACGACGGGACGCATGTTGCTCGTCACCGACATCAACG
>BQMV01000405.1 GCA_022181005.1 Anaerolineaceae bacterium
CACATACACCGCAGTATCGCTACATACATAGTATCTCTTTCTGTGTACTCACTGCTGACATTCTTCTCTTTTTTTTTTTTTAATGATACGGCGACCACCGAGATCTACACTCTTTCCCTACACGACGCTCTTCCGATCTGAATCTTTACCTCATGGGCGGAGTGCGAGAAGCAGGTGAAGGGATTCGCTGGCGCAGAGTTCAAGGCGTTCGAGTCGCTCAAAGAAGCCGAGTCGGCTTTCCAGTCGAAGTATGAGGCGTTCAAAGGGCGAGTATCCACGTTGAAGAAGTGGAGAGAATCTGAAACGCCGCCGATCCTTCCTTCGATCTGTGTAGATGCTTCGTGCAGAGGCGCGCTTGGCAAGATGGAATATCGCGGCGTGGACATAGAATCGGGAGGGGAAGTTTTTCGCGCGGGTCCGTATCCTGATGGAACGAATAATATCGGCGAATTTCTAGCGATTGTCCACGCGCTGTCGTGGTTGGCGAAACACAAAAAGAAAGCGCCGATCTATTCGGATTCTGAAAATGCGATTGCGTGGGTTGAGATGGGCGTGTGCAAAACGAGATTGAAACATACGAGCAAGAACGCGTTGATTTTTGCGATGATCCGCAGCGCCGAGAATTGGCTCGCCGAAAATGAATTGGACGATGACGCGGTGTTGAAATGGGATACGCGCGAGTGGGGCGAGAACCCTGCGGATTATGGAAGGAAGTAACTTTTAAACACGAAGGCTTGCACTGAGTTTATCGAGGTGACGCGAAGATCACAAAGGAAAAAAGAATTTATGAAAACTGCATTGCTGGTGATTGATATTCAAAACGATTATTTTGAGGGCGGGAAGTTTCCGCTGGTGAATCCGCTGGGCGCGGCGAAGAAGGCGTACCAATTGCTCCAGTGTTTCCGCGAGCATGGCGGGCGTCACGTGCATATTCAGCACATTTCGCTTGAACCCGACGCCGCGTTCTTCGTGAAAGGCGAGCGCGGATCGGATATTCACGATGCGGTGGCGCATTTTGAGGGCGAGCCGATCGTGTACAAACATGAGGTCAACGCGTTTCAAAACACGAACTTGCTCGACCTTTTGAAAAACTGGGAAGTCGAGCGCGTGGTCGTCACGGGCATGATGACCCACATGTGCGTAGACGCCGCCTCGCGCGCGGCGGTGGATTTCGGTTTCGATGTGATCGTGGCGGAGGATGCCTGCGCCACGCGCGATCTGGAACATGGCGGCACGACGATTCCCGCCGACTTGGTTCACAAATCTTTTCTCGCCGCGCTCACATGGTATGGCAAAGTGATGAAGACGGATGAGGTCATTGCGTTGCTGGCGAGCGAGATGAGTTAGTGATCAGTGGAAAGTTATCAGTGATAAATGATCAGCCTCCAATCTCCAATCGTAAATCGTAAATCGTAAAATCGTAAATCGGAAATCGCCAATGACCATCCTCGACCCTGAAAAACAAAAGCAAGCCAAACAATACGCCCGCATCCGCCGCCGACTGTGGCTGGTGGATACGATTTTTAGCGCGGTATATTTCCTCGCGTGGATTTATTTCGGCTGGGCAATTTCACTTCGCACATGGTTTACTGATCACTGGTCACTGCTAACTAATCCTTGGCTCCTCGTCCCCGCGTTCGTCGCGGTCTTTGGTGGGATTTTCTTCCTCCTGAATCTTCCCATCGGCTACTATAGCGGATTTATCCTGCCGCATCGCTTCGGTCAATCGAACCAGACGCTCAAGGGCTGGGTGATGGATCAACTCAAAGGGCTGGCGGTCGGACTTCCCCTCGGCTTGATCCTGATCGAACTGCTTTATCTCGCCCTGCGAGTCACAGGCGATCTGTGGTGGTTGTGGGCGGCGGGCGGACTGCTCGTCTTCAACGTTTTACTCATCAACCTCGCGCCGATTCTCATCATGCCGTTGTTTAATAAATATGCCCCGCTCGGCGATGAACACAAGGATTTGGCAGACCGCTTGTTGAAACTTGCCGAACGCACGAACACGAAAGTCCGCGGTGTGTTCAAGTTTGACATGTCGAAACGCACCAAGTCTGCTAACGCCGCGCTGACGGGCATCGGCAACACGCGCCGAATCATTTTAGGCGATACGCTCATCAACGAATTTTCCGCCGATGAAGTGGAGACCGTCCTTGCCCACGAGTTAGGACATCACATCAACCGCGATATTCCTGTGTTGGTCACGTTCGGAATACTGAGTACAACGCTTGGATTGTATCTCGCATCGCTTGGGTTGAATTGGGCAATTGACACGTTTGGCTTCGCATCGCCTGCGGATGTCGCCGCCTTGCCCGCGCTCGCGCTGATCATTGGCGCGTACGATCTGTTGACCATGCCGCTCAACAATGCCCTCTCACGCTGGCGGGAAAATATGGCGGACGATTACGCGTTGCAGTCTACGGGGAAGAGCGAAGCGTTTGCGTCTGGGTTCACGCGCTTGGCGAATCAGAATCTTGGTGAAGTTGATCCCGAAAAATGGGTGGTGTTCATGTTCTACTCGCATCCGCCGTTGGGAGAGAGGATCGCGAAGGCGCGGAATTGGAAAGGTTGATAAAAGCGAGACCTCGGATTTCAAAAATCTCCGAGGTCTTTTTGTTTAATATATCTATATCATCCCTTCGGGATTGCCACACGCCTAAGCAGAACTTCTAATTCTCACCTCGCGCAAAATCGCCAATTGCCAATTGCCTTCACTCCTGCCATTCCAATTCAAAATCGCCGATCGCGACCGTATCGCCTTCTTGCACAGATCGGAAGAGCGTCGTGGAGGGAAAG
>BQMV01000406.1 GCA_022181005.1 Anaerolineaceae bacterium
CCGAGGGCGAGAACGTTCCGCTCAACGGACTCGGCTCTGCAGTGTTCTCTCCAAGTGAAAAAGGCGCGTTGGTTGTCTCATCCGTTTTTGAAGACACATACAGCCTTGGTTATCTCGATCTTTCAAAGCCAGGCGAACTTGAGCGCGTGGGACTGAAAGGCGTAAAACACAAAGGCGTTGGCGAGCTTGTCGAAGCCGCGCATCTTGGCAAAGATCGCTATTTGCTCACCTTTAACATTGACGGTTGTTCGTGGGTGTATGAGGGCGTGTTCAATGAAAAGAAACGGTTGATGACCCTCGTGCATGTTTTGGTCGGCGCGAAACCGCTCAATAGCGGAATGCTCGAACACGTTCACTACGACTCCAAAGCGGACTCGTTCACATTCTCGTTCTCAACCGCCACATCGCCGACGCAACTCTACACCGTCGGCGGCAAAAAGCGGAATGTGGTTACAAAGCACACCAACGAAAAAATCCTTGGGATTCCCGACTCGCTTCTTTCAAAAGGGGAGGACGCTTCGTTCCTCTCCCACGACGGACTGCGTACCTCCGCGCGGCTTTATCTCCCCGCCAAGGGACTCGGCTTCAAGGGCGCGCGACCCGTTGTCTATTACATTCACGGCGGCCCGCAGGGACAAGAACGCCCCGACTTTGCGTGGTTCTCGATGCCGTTGATCCAATATCTCACGTTGCGCGGCTTCGCGGTCTTTGTGCCGAACGTGCGCGGTTCCACGGGTTATGGACTCTCCTACACCAAACATGTTGACCGCGACTGGGGCGGGCAGGATCGCCTCGATCATGCTCACGCGATGACGAAGGTTTTGCCAAAAGACAAGCGGCTGGACGTTTCCCGCGCGGCGGTTGTCGGTCGCTCGTACGGCGGCTACATGACGTTGATGCAGGCGGGTTTGCATCCAGACTTGTGGAAAGCCTCGTGCGATATGTTCGGCCCGTATGACTTGTTGACTTTCTCGGAGCGAATCCCCGCCACATGGAAGCCCTATTACAAGATCGCCTTAGGCGACCCTGAAAAAGCGGACGAACGCGCCTTCCTTGTTGATCGTTCGCCGAAGACGCATCTGCACAACATGTCCGCGCCGATGTTGGTTATTCAAGGACGCAACGACCCGCGTGTGGTCGCCGCCGAATCTGAAGACCTCGTACGCGAATTGAAATCCAAAGGCAAAGATATCGAACTGCTCGTCTTTGAAGATGAAGGACATGATGTGTTGAAATACGAGAACCGCGTCACATGCTACAACGCCATCACCGATTTCTTCGCGGAGCGATTGAAGCCGTAGAACGAGTAAATACGGAGACACGGAACATGAATTCTCTAATTCTCTAATCTCCAATCTCCAGTTTCTTTCCTTTCCCGAACTATGACCCTCCCCTCCCTCCTCTTCGCCCTCCTCATCGCCTTGCTCCTCGGCTCTCTCTACCATTTGATTCGCGGCGGCGGATTTTGGCGGTTCATGTTGTATCTCGGCTTGAGTATTCTTGGTTTCGCCGCTGGTCATTTGGTTGGTCTGTGGCAGGGATGGGCGCTCTTCCCGCTTGGCTCAGTCAACATGGGCATGTCTTCACTCGGAAGTCTTATTGTTCTTGTAATCGGAGATTGGCTTAGCCGCATCGAGCCGAAAGATAAAAGCGCTGTATAATCTGCGCCTGTTTGGAAAATCAAGGCTTCTAAAGTCTATATCTGGAAAGAAAGAATTATGGAACAAATCAAATTTTTAATTGACTTTATCCTGCATATTGACGACCACTTGAGGAACATCATCATGGATTACGGCGTCTGGACGCACGGCATCCTGTTCGCAGTGATCTTCATCGAAACAGGCTTGGTCGTCATGCCGTTCCTGCCCGGTGACTCGTTGTTGTTTGCGGCAGGCGCGTTCGCGGCAGACGGCTTGCTGAACGTTTGGGGCTTGATCGTTCTGCTGATCATCGCGGCGGTGTTGGGCGATGCCGTGAACTATTCCATCGGGCATTATCTCGGCGAGCGCGCGTACAAAATCAAATGGATTAAAAAGGAATACATTGAGAAGACCCACGCCTTTTTTGAAAAACACGGCGGCAAAGCGATCTTCCTCGCGCGCTTTGTTCCCATCGTCCGCACGTTTGCGCCGTTTGTCGCTGGCATCGGCAAAATGACGTACGCTCATTTTGCGACGTACAACATCGTAGGCGGCGTCACTTGGGTTGCACTCTTCACTTTGTTGGGCTATTTCTTTGGCAGACTTGAATTCGTGCAAAAACATTTCGAACTGGTCATCATCGCTATTGTCCTGATCTCGGTCGTCCCTATGTTCGTCGAGTGGTGGAAGGCGCGGCGCGAATCGAACATGAAAAAAGCAAACGCAGAGACGCCCTAAGGCGTCTCTTTTTTCGTATGAAATGGCTTGCAATTCTTTTTGCGCTCTTCCTCGCCCTCGTCATCGTTCTTGCGGATGCGGGCAAACTCGGCGTCCTCGGCTTCATCAACCAGATTCCCTACGGAGACAAAGCGGGACATTTCCTCCTCTTCGGGATTCTCACCCTGCTCCTCGACCTGACGTTCATCCGCTCGCTTCCAAACCGTGACCCGAAACTGGTCGCGCTTTTAGTCGGCTTGATCCTCGCCCTCCTCATCGGCGCGGAAGAATACTCGCAGCAATTTTTCAACAGCCGCACATTTTCACTGCTCGACCTCAGATCGGAAGAGCGTCGTGTAGGGAAAGAGTGTAGATCTCGGGGGTCGCCGTACCATTAAAAAAAAAAAACAAAAAGAGTGTCA
>BQMV01000407.1 GCA_022181005.1 Anaerolineaceae bacterium
TCCGTTCGTCGAAGACCAGCCGCTCGAAGGTCTCACGTTCGGCAAGTCGCTCAAGCGTTGGGGTCCCGCGTTCCGCGCGTTGTTCTTCGGTCTCACGCGCAACGGGCTCTCAACGAATCCCGACGATGTTCCGCTCGCGGGCTTCCTCGCCTTCCTCCGTTTTTACACGGTCATGCGGCGCGACGCGTGGCGCTTCGAATATCTTCCCAACGGCGGCGGCGACGTGTGTGAAAAATTGTCGGCGGCGATAACGCAACACGGAGGCGCGCTCAAGTTCAAGTCACGTGTGAAGCGTGTTGAAAGAGATGATGATTGGATTGTGCAATACGAGTCAGATGAAATCCCCGCTTCGATTCGATCCCGCTTCGTCATCCTCGCTTCCGACTCACCTTCGGCTGAATCGCTCATCCTCAACAGTTTTCGCGCTGACGGTTTGTTCTTCCCGCATGGACTCGCCCACGCGGTGATCCGTTTGTGGTTCGGCAAACAACCGCGCAAACATCCCGAAGCGGGCATCTTCAGCGGCGACTTTGTGATGCACAATTTTTTCTGGCTCGATAAAATTTACGACGAGTATCGCGCGTGGAGCAATGAGACAGGCGGCGTGTGCATCGAAGTCCATGTGTATGGACCTGAAGATGTGTTGAAACAATCGGACGCGGTTTTGCTGACGAATGTGTTGACCGATTTTCATCGCGCGTTTCCTGAACTGCGAGGGCATCTCATCAAGCCGCACCTGCAACGCAACGCCGCCACTCACACACTGCCCGCGTTGGGCGCGCGCGGCACACATCTCGGAATCGAAACGCCCTGGGAAAATTTTTTCTGCGCGGGTGATTGGGTGCGGCATGAAACGCCCGCCTTCTTTTTAGAACGCGCCTGCGTGACGGGACTCGAAGCCGCGAACCGCGTGTTATCGTCCTGCGGAAAAGAATTATTTGACGTACAACCCTATCCGCCCGCCGAACCGCTCGCCGCATGGATCGAAGCGATGATGATGAGAGGGAGGAAGAGAAAGAGGAAACAAACGTAGGGGCGGACCTACGTGTCCTCCCCTTTTCGTTTCATTTCAATTTTGCCATATTTTCATCATCCTCTTCCCACCGCGACGGATTATCCAAAATGTAATCCGTTTTCTGTTGCAATTCTTTTTCATTACGGATGATATGTTCGTAATAATTGCGTTGCCATACCTTTCCGATAAATGGTTTCCAATTGGATTGTTTCACCCCGCGAATGTATTCATTCGTCGTCATGGTTTTGAACCATTGAATCATTTGTGATAGTGATATTCGTAGGGGCGAACCTGTGTGTTCGCCCTTTTGGATGGATGTATTCTCCTCGCCATCGGGGCAGACACGCTCGCCATCGGGGCAGACACGCAGGTCTGCCCCTACGTTTGCCATGATAAAAATAATCCCATGAAAATGATTTGGCATCACAATAAATTCGCCCAATTCTATGTTTGGGAATTTGTTTGTCAATTCATTCCACCATTTGACGACCATTTCGCCCGCCTCATTCAATTTCATTTCCCCATCAACGACTTCCCCGAACAAACATTCCCGTCCCTGCGCCACGATCGTGACGTAATACGCGCCCTCGGATGAATAATCGAATCCCTTCAACCGAATCGAACGGCGGTGATGTTTTTGAGGGTCGAATTTTGATTTCATCTTACGAAATCACCTTCAACCTCCTCCCAACCCTCGCAAACGCCTCCAAGCCCTGACCGAGATCATCGCGGTCGTGCGACGCGGAGATCATTACCCGAATCCGCGCTTTGCCTTTTGCCACGGTGGGGAATCCGATGGACATCGCGAAGACTCCCTCTTCAAATAACTCGCGGCTGAATTGTTGCGCGAGCGTCGCTTCGCCGAGTATCACGGGCGTGATGGGCGTTTCGCTGACGCCTGTATCGAACCCCAGTTTCTTCATTTCGGTTTTGAAGTATTTGGCGTTGTCCCAAAGTTTATCCACGAGTTCGGTTGATTCTTCGAGCAAGTCAACTGCCGCCAAACATGCCGCCGCATCGGGCGCGGTGACTGCCGACGAGAACAAGAACGGTCGTCCGCGTTGCCTCAGCCACTCGATGATGACTTTATCGCCCGCGACGATTCCGCCGACGACGCCGAACGCTTTCGACATTGTGCCGACTTCAATATCCACTTGACCGTGCAAGCCGAAGTGATCCACGATGCCGCGCCCGCCTTTGCCGAGCACGCCTTCGCCGTGCGCGTCGTCCACCATAAATAAAATATCGTATTTCTTTGCGACCTCAACCAAAGCGGGCAGGGGGGCGATGTCGCCGTCCATGCTGAAGACTCCGTCAGTGATGATCAACGCGCGGCGATAAGAAGATGCGTGTTCTTTGATCGCATCTTCCAACGCGCCCGCGTCGTTATGTTCATACGCGACGATCTTCGCGCCCGAGAGTCGGCACCCATCAATGATCGAAGCGTGATTCAAGCGGTCTGAAAAAATCACATCTTCTTTTCCAACGAGCGCCGAGATCGCGCCGAGATTCGCGGTGAAGCCCGATTGAAACGTGATGACATCCTGCGCGCCTTTGAATTGTGCGAGCCGTTGTTCGAGTTGCACGTGCAGGTCGGTCGTGCCAGCGATCGTCCGCACCGCAGCGGGACCCACGCCATATTTTTTCGTCGCATCCTTCGCGGCTTCGATCAACTTTGGATGATTCGCCAACCCCAAATAATTGTTCGAGCAAAAATTCAACACATCTTTTACGTCCACGACG
>BQMV01000408.1 GCA_022181005.1 Anaerolineaceae bacterium
GCTCTTCCGATCTCAATGCGTTTGGACGTCAAGTCGATTCGTTTGAAATAGATTTGGATATTCCCGAACTCAAACAAGCGACGGGCGCGCAGGAAGATTATCATGCGGTCTTCATTAGCGCGCCGATCATCGAATCGGTTGGCGAGGGCGTGAAAATTCTCGCTTCGCTTCCCGACGGGAGGATCGTCGCTGCGCGACAAGGGCGGCTCCTCGCTACATCGTTTCATCCCGAACTGACAAACGATACGCGCTTCCATGAATATTTCTTGACGTTGGTTGATTGACGTTTCCGCGTCGTCATGAATTGCGATGACGCGGGATGAGGAGAATAATGACTCGTCGCTATTTGATTACAGGCGGAGCGGGATTCATCGGCTCGAATTATGTCGCTCGATTGCTTCAACGGGGAGAAGAAGTCGCCATCTTCGACAATCTCTCGCGCGCCGGCGCGCCCCGCAACGTGGACTGGTTGAAGAGTCAGTTCGGGGAAACTGGATTCAACCTCATCGTCGGAGATTTGCGAAACGCAGACTTGTTAGCCGAGTCCGCCAAAGACGCAGACGTCATCGTGCATCTCGCTGGTCAAGTCGCAGTGACCACATCCGTGACGAATCCGCGTGACGATTTCGAAGCCAACGCGCTGGGGACGTTCAACGCGCTCGAAGCCGCGCGCCTCTCGAAAAAGAATCCCATCTTCATTTACTCATCCACTAACAAAGTCTACGGCGGCATGGACGATGTGCAGTTGGTCGAAGAATCCACGCGCTGGCTGTACAAAGATTTAGAACACGGCTGTTCCGAATCACAGCCGCTCGATTTCCATTCGCCGTATGGAGTTAGCAAAGGATCTGGTGATCAATACGTGCGCGATTATGCTCGTATCTATGGTTTGCGATCCGTCGTCTTTCGTCAAAGTTGCATTTACGGTCCGAGACAATTCGGCATCGAAGATCAGGGCTGGCTCGCGTGGATGATGATCGCCGCAGTGACGGGACGCAAAATTACAATTTATGGCGACGGCAAACAAGTGCGCGATGTTCTGCATGTCCATGACCTGCTCAATGCGTACGATGCCGCCATCGAAAAAATTGACACTGCTAAAGGACAGATCTACAACGTCGGCGGCGGCAGACGCAACGTGATGGCGATCTGGGCGGAGTTCGGTCCGATATTGGAAAAATTGTTCGGCAAAAAGATCGAAGTGGCGCGCGAAGATTGGCGTCCCGGCGACCAGAAAGTCTTCTACGCCGACTTACGCAAAGCCAAACACGAACTCGGCTGGGAACCAAAAATTGACCTCGAAGAAGGTATGGAGTTGATGTTCGAGTGGGTGCAGGCGAATAAGGATTTGTTTTAACGCGTTTCACGCCATGTCATTCTGAGCGATAGCGAAGAATCTCGTATGCGCCGTAGAGACTCTTCGGGACGCGAGGCGAATCTCGGGATGCATAACTAATCTCTATGAGTGTCATTATTTGTGAATTCATGAATTGTTGAGGCATGATATGAAGACCTATCTTATTCGTCTCTTTATATTCATATTCTTGTTGACAAGCTGTACACCTGCGCCTTTATCTACTCCGCCTTCGGTAGTGGATAATACTCAAACGCCAGTCGTTGCTACATCCGCGATTACAACTTTAACAGTCATTCCTTCACCTACAGTTGCAGTTACTCCAAAAATTTCCACCCCCACATTTATCTCTGCGCCATTGCCGGACGATCTGGTCGTTGCCTATGTTGTTGAAGATGCGCTCTGGCTTTGGACCCAGAACGGTTCACAAATATTGGCACAACAAAAGAATATATACCGCCCTGCATTCTCCGAGGATGGGCAATGGATCCTTTTTAGGCAGAGGTACACCTCATTAGATGGGATTGCTCCTACCTTTGACGAATTATGGACTGTAAGAACGGATGGAAGCGAAATAAAGCGCCTTGTTGGGTCAGATGATTTGATGGCGCTAACCGGTAAAAACGTTTTGATAGACTATTTTGGTTGGTTGTCAGGTCATCGCAAAATCTTGTTTAATACAGAGGAGATCATTGAAGGTCCCCCAGGGAGTATGCCTCTTTTCGACCTATATTCTGTAGATCTGGCAGGTCAGATTACACAATTACTCGGCCAAGGTGATGCAGGAAGATTTACACCTTCTCCGAACGGCATGCATATTGCTTTGGCGACTGGTTCAAGAATAAAGGTGTTTGATTTGGAAAGTGGCAAACAACAAACTCTGCTTGAGTTCGAGCCCGTGGGGATCCCAATTGATGGTGGTCCGCCCGCTCCAAAGGTTGTTTGGGATCCAGATAGTCAATATGTAATAACATCAATTCTTCCGCAATATTTGTATTACCCAGAGAAGTATGCTGGTGAGCCTGAACAAGTTTGGCGGCTTTTTTTGAATGGGGAGGTTGAGTTGGTTGCACAATTACAACCCGTCTCCCAAAATCATGCAGGGATTTCTATTTCACCCAATCGGCAATATTTCTTCTATCTAAATGGTTATTGCCCTGATGCTATGGGCGTGTTATACGTGCGTAGTTTGACATCCTCTAAGGAGCATCCTCTCACGTGTGTTTGGAATCTGCCTCGATGGTTGCCAGATAGTGAACACTACATCTACAATTTGGGACTGTGGCAATTAGGTAATATTCACAGTAACGCAATTCAGCCGTTAGATATTCTCAACGCATCATCGGGTTTGGATGTTGATGCTTCCT
>BQMV01000409.1 GCA_022181005.1 Anaerolineaceae bacterium
GCCAAACGCACGATGGCGCTCGCGCAGGGATTATATGAAGGGCAGGACGTGGGCAACGGCGGCACGACGGGTCTCATCACCTACATGCGAACCGACTCGACTAACGTTTCCTCGCTCGCGCAACAGGAAGCGCGGCAATATGTGACAGGCAAATACGGCGCGGACTTTTTGCCCGACGAGCCGCCGCAATATACAAAACGCTCTGCCAACGCGCAAGAAGCGCACGAAGCGATCCGTCCAACGTCGGTGATGCGCGAGCCTGAATCGGTGAAAGAATTTCTCGAGCCTGCCATGTTCAAACTCTATCGTTTGATCTGGCAACGCTTTGTCGCTTCGCAGATGGAAGCGGCGGTGTACGATACTCTGCAAGTGGAAGTGACAGGCAAGACCAGCGCGCACGAATATTTACTCCGCGCCTCTGGCTCTGCGGTGAAATTCGCGGGCTTTTTGGTCGTGTACGAAGAAGCCAAGAACGAAGATAAAAAATCGGAAGAAGATGAGGAAGAGAATGTCAAAATCCCTGCGGGCATCGCCGAGGGACAAAAACAGGAATTGATCCGTCTCATCCCCGAACAACATTTCACGCAACCGCCGCCGCGCTTTTCAGAAGCGTCGCTTGTGCAAGCGCTCGAAGAAGACGGCATTGGTCGCCCGTCCACGTATGCGCCGACGATCTCAACGATCCAAGCGCGCGGCTATGTCCTGCGCGAAGAAAGGCGCCTTATCCCGACGGAGATCGGGGTTCAGGTTAATGACTTGATGGTGCAATACTTTCCCGATGTCGTAGATTTGAAATTTACCGCGCGGATGGAAGAAGACCTCGACATGATCTCAAACGGTCAAGCCGAATGGACGGAGGTGGTAGGCGAGTTTTATCATCCGTTCGCGGAAGACTTGAAAAAAGCGCAGGCGGAAATGCCTGTCACGAAAAGCGCGCCAGAAAAGATCGGACGCATTTGTCCCACTGACGGCGGCGAGCTCGTCATCCGTTATGGCCGCTTCGGCAAATTTATTTCTTGCGCAAATTTTCCCAATTGCCGTTACACCGAACCGTGGCTCGTGAAGATCGGCGTGCAATGCCCCAAAGACGGCGGCGACATCGTCGAAAAGAAAACGCGCAAGGGGCGCACGTTCTACGGATGCGCGAATTATCCCAATTGCGATTTCACCTCGTGGAAGCGTCCGCTCAAACAGCCCTGCCCGAAATGCAACGGCTTGCTTGTCTACGCCAACAAACGCGAAGCGCAATGCACGAATTGTCAGGAAACGTTCCTGCTCGAAACAATTATCCCCGAAACAGTTGAATAGGAGTCACCATGCACTTTGCGCCTCTTCCATATCTCGATCCTGGCTCTGGCAGTTTTTTGATTCAGCTTGCCATCGCCGCGCTGCTTGGTTTAGGAATTGCGTTCCGCGCCTCGTGGAGCAAGATCAAGGGATGGTTCGGAGTCAAACCGAAGCCGACCGAAGACGATGACGAATCAGAAAACGAATAACGGAGGACTACCCGCTTCTTTTCGGGACCCCAGCGGGTTTCTGTTTTCTCGAGGCGGAGTCCTGTATCGACAGATTAATCGCGCTTATGAGCGCGATTATTCGCGTTTGATCGAGTCGGGATTGTACGAGAGGCTGGTAAAAAATAGTTTCTTGATTCCACATGTTGAGGTGGATCAACCAGCGGAACAGCCCGACTCATTTTATAAAATCATCCAGCCTGAGCGAGCGCCGTTCATTTCGTATCCGTATGAATGGTCGTTCGGGCAATTGAAGTCCGCCGCGCTGGCGACGTTGACCATCCAAAAGCGCGCGCTGAAAGCGGACATGTCGTTGAAAGACGCGAGCGCGTACAACATGCAATTCGTGCGCGGCAAAGCGACGTTGATAGACACGTTGTCTTTTGAAGTGTATGAAGAGGGACAGCCGTGGGTGGCATATAAACAATTCTGCCAACATTTTCTCGCGCCGCTGGCGTTGATGGCGTTGCGCGACGTGCGCCTGAGTCAGCTTTTGCGTGTGTACATTGACGGCGTGCCGCTCGATCTGGCAAGCGAATTGCTCCCAACGAAGACACGCTTCAATTTTGGTTTGCTCACGCATATTCATGTTCACGCGGGCGCGCAGAAAAAATATGCAGGCGAGGAAGTCAAGTCGCGCGGCGGCTCGATGAGCCGACAAGCGATGACGGGCTTGATCGAGAGTCTTGAGTCTACAATTCAAAAGTTGGATTGGACTCCGCGCGGCACTGAATGGGGAAATTATTACGACATCACCAATTACTCCGACGCGGCGTTTGAACACAAGAAGCAACTCGTGGGCGAATGGTCGGCGCGACTCAAGCCCGCGCTCACCTGGGACTTGGGCGCGAACAACGGTGAGTTTAGCCGCGTGGCTGGCGCGAACAGCGGGTTCGTCGTGTCGTTCGATATTGATCCTGCCGCAGTGGAACAGAATTATCGGCAGATGAAGCACGATAAAACAGAAAATCTCCTGCCGCTGTTATTAGACCTGACGAACCCAAGTCCTGCCATTGGCTGGGCAAACCGCGAGCGTGATTCGTTCGGTGGGCGAGGTCCCGCCGATCTCGCGCTGGCTCTGGCTGTCATTCATCATCTCGCTATTTCAAATAACGTGCCGCTCCCGCAACTCGCAGACTTTTTTGCCGAAACCACAAAATGGCTGGAGATCGGAAGAGCGTCGTGTAGGGAAAGAGTGTAGGTT
>BQMV01000410.1 GCA_022181005.1 Anaerolineaceae bacterium
CTAACCAGCCGTAACGATTGGATGGATTGCGCCTACTTCTCGATTTATGCACCAAAGCCATTTCCAATTACTATTTACCATTTACATCCAAAACCGTCCCAAAGGTTTCGGGGATTCGTCAAAGTCCTGCAAGTCCAACCTTCGGGACGTTGTACTATTCACCATTCACCAGTTTCCCAAGTTCCCGAATTTCATCCAACATCATACCCTCCAACCTTGTCAACCGTTCCAACGTCACGGCGGGTTTCTCGTGATAGGCAACGTCCGCGTCCACGGCGCGGTAGCGGCTGGCGGAGAGGTCGTAGTTGGGGCGGAGCGCCGCGTTGGGGCGGAGCGCCGCTCCGCCCTTACTCACCTGGTCCTTCGTCACCCAAAACTGGCGGGTCAGGCGGTCGAGTTCGGATTGGGGAGAGGAGATTTGAGATTGGAGAGCGGCGAGTCTTGCCTGGGCGTCTGCCAAAGAATTTACCACGGAGCGCACAGAGTCCACAGAGTCTTTCTTTTTGTTTTTCTCCGTGCTCTCCGTGTTCTCTGTGGTGAGAACCGATTCAAACGTCAACCGATTGATCTCCGCCTGCAACGTCAAGCGTTCCGCCTTCATCGGCGCAAGCAATTCTCTCAATTCTCCAATTCTCTTTTCCCGCTTCTCCATAAACTTCTTATCCCCCCGCTTCTGCCAACACTCCAACACATCAGGAATATCATTCTCCGCAACGACTGTCCGCTTATCGTCCAGCGAAAAGCCGTCATGCTCCATGTCGTAGAACCAGATGTCCTTCGTCTGTGCGCCGCGCGTGAAAAACAACACCGCCGTGCTGACTCCCGCATACGGCTTGAACACGCCCGACGGCATCGAGACCACCCCGTCGAGTCGATTCTCTTCGATGATGCGTTTGCGAATCTCAACATGCGCGCGGGACGAACCGAACAGCACGCCGTCAGGCACGATCACCGCCGCGCGTCCGCCCATATCGAGCGCGCGCAGAATCAGATGCAGGAAGAGCAACTCGCTTTTGGTCGTATCCGCTGGCAGGGTGGGATGAACCGTGCTTTTATCCACCGCGCCCCGAAACGGCGGGTTCATCAAAATCACATCGTACTCGCGCTCGTCGTCGAACGCCTTCGAGAGCGTATCCCGATAAAAAAATTGCGGCGACTCGATGCCGTGCAGAGTCAGGTTCATCGAGCCGATGCGCAGGATGGTCATGCCCGAATCGTTGTCGAAGCCGCGCAGATATTTGGGCGACGACATGAACGCTCTTTCCGCCGCCGACAACTGGTCGCCGATTAAGTGATGCGGATTGCCCTCCTCGTCATACTCCAAAATCCCCGCCGAAGTCGCCCGCTCCAAAATATGCTGGTGCGCGTTGACGAGAAAACCCGCCGTCCCGCCCGCCAAGTCGCCGATGCGTTCGCACGGCTTGGGGTCAATCATCTTCACCATCATGCGGATGATATGACGCGGCGTGCGGAACTGTCCGCCGCGCCCCGCGAACTGCATGTGACCGAGCATGTACTCGTACAAGTCGCCCTGCACATCCTGATTCTGCTCGGCGATTTTCATCTGGTCAATTAAATTGCACGCCTCGATCAGCAGTCCCGCCTTGTTGATTTTGCACTGCGCCCCTTTCATATATTCGCCAAACGAAGATTTCTCATCCGCGAGCTCCACCAATTTCGGGAAGACGACAGTCTTTAGATGATTCAGGGACTCTTCGGCTTTCATCTGAGTCCAATAGCCCCAACGCATTTCTTTCGGGACGTCGGGGCGGAGCGCCGCTCCGCCCGTACCAGCCGCTCCGCCCGTACCAGCCGCTCCGCCCGTACCAGTCGCTCCGCCCCTCCCCGCCTCCCGACGTTTCGCCTGCTTTTCAGCCGCGTTCTCGCGGTCATCGAGCCGCTTGAGGAACAACAAATACGAAAACCGCAACCTATTTCGCGGATTTAAGCAATTATCACGACGCCACAAAGGAATTACGTTTTGCATCAAGTTGCCACATTTTCATATACTTGGCTGAAATAAGAAGGATACTTGTTCAAAATCGTAAAAGCTTCTTCTCTCTGCACCTTGAGAGCTTGCAATAAAGATTCTTTGGTTGGTTGAATTTCCCGAAAGATAGAACTTAGCTCAAGCGCCACTATCCGATCTGCAAAACCCAACTCGTAAAGAGTAATTGAAGTTTGATCGGGAAGTCCATATCTCAAATTTTTCTGCAAATATTGTAGTGACGAAATTAGGATGTCAATATTTTCAATTTGTAACGCTGGCAATAGTTCAATCAACGCACCCAGCAGCAGTATGCCTTCATAACCAAAACCATTCTCGCAGACATCAACAATACGTTCGACCGAATAATCCCAAAGTTTTGAGCCAGCCTTGTATTTAGCCCCTGAATTTACAAGGTCGTCAAACAATTTATGGAATGGCACACCATTTAACCACGAGATTGCCAAAGACTTCATTGCATCAGGATGATCACATTTTCTAAAACTTCTGTTATTAATATTTTCTTCAATCAATGACCATAAGACTTCAAACAATTCTAAAGTTGTCATACTTGAGTTAAGTTCACGGTAATGTTCATCAACCCAAGAAGATATAGCCAAACTATCTGGAACCCCATA
>BQMV01000411.1 GCA_022181005.1 Anaerolineaceae bacterium
CGCAGAAGGTCAACCCGATTGACTTTGAAAAAGCGGAAGGAAATCTCGGCGTGGCGAACGCGCTCCTCATCCACTACTCGCAGAAGTTACCCATCTCAAGATTGCAACGCGATCTATCCGACTCAACCGTGCGGAGAACATTCGGCGTCGCATTGGGGCATACGCTTCTCGCGTGGAAAAATATCAGTCGCGGCATGGGTCGCGTGGAGGCGGATGAGGAGAGAATCAAATCGGAGTTGAACGCGCATTGGGAAGTCGTCAGCGAAGGGGCGCAGACCATCCTCCGCGCGGCGGGCAGAAGCGACGCGTACGAGTCGCTCAAATCGCAGACGCGAGGGCGCGTCATGGATAGAAATAGTTATACATCGTGGGTCGAAGCGTTGGACGTCCCCGAAGAAACACGCGCGAAGTTGATGAGTCTATCGCCAGAGTCATATATCGGCTTGGCGATCCAAATAGTTGATTCTGTCATTGCGAGCGAGCGATAGCGAGCGAAGCAATCTCCTGCAAAGTTGGGGGTTGCTTCGTCGGGCTAAAGCCCTCCTCGCAACGACATAAAGTTTTGGAGGCATAATGAGCGTCACAGCAGTGATCGGTTCGCAATGGGGTGATGAGGGGAAGGGAAAAGTTGTAGATTATCTCGCCGAGCGCGCGGACTTTGTGGCGCGCTTCAACGGCGGGAACAACGCGGGGCATACGGTGATCAACGGGTTCGGCACGTTCAAAATTCATCTCGTGCCGTCGGGGATCTTTGCGCGTAACACAACGGCGTTGATCGGCGGCGGCGTGGTGATCGATCCCGCTGTGTTGATCGAAGAGATCGAATTGTTGAACAAGGCTGGCGTCGGCGTGGATGGACGGCTATGGGTCTCGCCACGTTCGCATTTGATCATGCCGTATCATAAAATTTTAGACGGGCTGTATGAGGAAGCAAAAGGCGCGGGCGCGACGGGAACCACGCGGCGCGGTATCGGGCCCGTGTTTGCAGACAAGGTCAGTTACAACGGAATCCGCTGGACGGATTTTGCGAGCGAGGCATTCGAGTCGCGTTTACAAATGCAGTTGGTCTTGAAGAACAAGATCATCACCGCGTTGGGCGGCGAAGCGTTGAAATATGAAGACGTGCGCGAAACATATCGCGGATTCTATGCAAAACTGAAACCCTACACCAAAGAATTATTTCCATTGGTGCAAGACGGCTTGAAAACGAATAAACACTTTTTACTCGAACAAGCGATGGGAACTTTTCTGGATACCGATTGGGGGACGTATCCGTTCGTGACCGCTTCGACGACGATTCCCTCCGCCGCTTCGGCTGGACTCGGCATTCCGCCGCGCTACATCACCGACGTGGTCGGCGTGACGAAAGCGTACACCACGCGCGTCGGCGCGGGACCGTTGCCAACCGAAATCCATGATGTTGAATCGGACGTGTACAAAAAGTTTGCCGAAGTCGCCGCGACGACGGGACGCACGCGCCGAGTCGGCTGGCTGGATTTGGAGATCGTCCGCACTGCGGCACAACTCAGCGGCGTCACTGAACTATGCCTGACGAAGTTGGATGTGTTAAGCGGATTGAATGAGATTCAAGTTTGTGTTGGATATAAAATGAACGGCAACGCTGTAACATACGCCGATGTGGACGCGTACGGATTGGGTGAAGTCGAATGTGTGTATCAAACGTTCAAAGGCTGGAGCGAGGATATCAGCAAAGCGAAATCGTTTGACGAGTTACCTGTCAACGCGCAGACGTATGTGACAATGATCGAAGGCGCGGCGGGCGTCCCTGTTAAATGGATTGGCGTGGGACCTGAACGAGCCGCGACGATTCGGAGATAGCCAATGTCCCCCACCCTTCAAGACATCCAGCAAGCCGCGGAACGGATCAAGCCGTACGCGCATCGCACGCCTGTGTTGACGAATGAAAGCCTCAACGAGCGAGTCGGCGCAACGGTGTTTCTCAAGTGCGAGAATTTTCAAAAGGTCGGCGCGTTTAAATTTCGCGGCGCATGCAATGCGGTCTTTTCATTGAGCGATGAGGAAGCCAAGTACGGAGTCTGCACGCACTCATCGGGGAATCATGCGCAGGCGTTGGCGCTCGCGGCGCGGATGCGCGGAATCGCGGCGCACATCGTCATGCCTGAGAACGCGCCGCAGGTGAAGAAGGACGCGGTGGCTGGGTATGGAGGAAAAATCACCTACTGCGAACCAACTGTACAGGCGCGCGAAGCGACTCTCCGTCGTGTGGCGGAAGCGACCGGCGCAGCGGTCATCCACCCGTTTGACAACGAGCGCGTCATCGCGGGACAGGGGACTGCTACTCTCGAGTTGTTTGATTCGATCCCCGACCTCCACGCCGTCATCGCCCCCGTCGGCGGCGGCGGATT
>BQMV01000412.1 GCA_022181005.1 Anaerolineaceae bacterium
TGCTTTGCCCATCTCGCATACACCGCCTGCGACAACAACCGCCCCGCGCTCTGCTCGCGTGTGACCAGTTAGCCGCTTTCCACTTTTCCAATAAACCCCTTCATCATATCGTCCATTGCCTGCGCTACATGGATTGCCGATGCGCGCACTGCGTAAATTGTCGTGACAACGAACAACGGATTATCACTCAAACATTCGCGACAGGCTTCGAGCAATGTTGGCAGGGATTTGTACACTTCCCACACTTCGCCTTTCGGTCCGCGCCCGAATTTTGGGGGATCAAGAATGATGCCGTCATACTTCACCCCGCGCCGCGCTTCGCGTTGGACAAACTTCAACGCGTCGTCTACGATCCAGCGGATGGGCGCGTCGCTCAACCCCGATAACGCCTGATTCTCCCGCGCCCAACTCACGGACTTCTTCGACGCGTCCACGTGAGTCACCTTCGCGCCAGCCGATGCGGCGGCGAGAGTCGCCAACCCTGTGTAGCCGAATAGATTCAAAACGTTTACTTCTTTGCGTTCTTCGCGCGCTTCGCGGTTAATTAAGTTTACAAACCAATCCCAGTGCGAAGCGACTTCAGGGAAGACTCCAAGATGCCGCCCGGGAGTCGTCATCGCCCAGAAGCGCAAGAATCTCCCTCTCCCTGTGAGAGAGGGGTTAGGGGTGAGGGGGAAATCCAAGTCGTACCTCATCTCCCACCTCTCCTCAATCTTCCTCTTCACATCCCAATGCCCGCCGCTTTCCTCGCCCGTAGAGATGAACACCGCGTCCGCGTTCTTCCATTCGGAGGTTAGCGCGCGCTTCCACATCGCCTGCGACTCGGGACGCACAAAAACATACTTGCCGAAACGTTCCAATTTCAGTCCATCTCCGCTATCAAGCAGGGCGTAGTCTTTCCATCCGGCGACTTCAAGTAGTGTGAATGACTTTTCCAATTTTCCAATCCTCCGAAGTTCGCATAATGCGATCTAACTAATTCTGTGAGTCCATTTTCTCATATCTTGCTGTCAATTGCTGTTTATCACTCTCTACACGGCTTGAATAAGCGGTAAAACGGGTTACAGAAATACGTTAAAAAACCTTGATTTTTCCCTCGGAAAGCATATAATATGGTACAAAGTGGTAAGAAGTGGTAAGAGCGCCGGCGTTCCCGGCGTTCGCCAATTAAAAGGATAAATAGCACAAATGTTCTTAGGTCAGTTCTATCACAATCTCGATGATAAAGGGCGCTTGATGATTCCTGCGCGCTATCGCGACTTGTTAGCGGCTGGCGCGTTCATCACACAAGGTTTCGACAAGTGCCTGATGGTGATGACCGATGCGTACTTCAAAGAAGTGTACGAACGCATCAACAACATGAACATGGCAGACGCCTCTGCCCGTATGTTGCGCCGACTCATCCTCTCGAACGCGTACGCTGTTGATGTGGACAAAGTCGGGCGCATCCTCGTCCCGCAAAACTTGCGCGAGTTCCTCGGCGTTGCAAGCGGCGAACTCACTGTGGCGGGGCAGGGCGATTACTTCGAAGTGTGGACTCCTGCCGATTGGAAATCGCAAATGGATAATTTGCAGGATGTGGAAGCGAACCAACAACGCTTCGCCACGCTTGATCTTTCAAAGAGCAACAACTCGTAGGGGCGGACACATCGGTCCGCCCTGATTGTAAAGGGCAGACACGCAGGTCTGCCCCTACGTGCCACATCATGCAACATCAACCTGTACTTTACCAAGAGATTATACACGCGTTGCAACCTCGTCGCGGAGGGCGCTATGTGGATGGGACACTCGGCGCGGGCGGTCACGCTCGCGGAATTTTGGAGGCATCTGCGCCAGATGGGCAACTGTTGGGTCTCGACGTAGACCCGCAGGCATTGGCGATCGTTCGTGAGACCTTGGCTCCTTACGAACATCGCATCCATCTGGCGCAAGCCTCCTACACGACTCTCGCCGCCCAACTGAAAAACCTTCAATGGGATTCGGTGGACGGCATCGTCCTCGACCTCGGCGCATCGTCCATGCAGTTCGATACGCCCGAGCGCGGTTTCTCGTTTCAACACGACGCGCCGCTCGACATGCGATTTGATCCGCACGCGTTGCAGAGCGCGGCAGACATCGTCAACACCTATTCAGAAAGCGAACTGGCAGATGTGCTGTACGAATTCGGTGAAGAACGCGACTCTCGCAAACTCGCGCGAGCTATCGTGAAAGCCAGACCGCTTCACACAACGGGACAGCTGGTCGCAGTCATCGAAGCCGTTTCCCCCCGTAAAGGGAATCGTCTTCACCCTGCGACGCGAACGTTCCAAGCGTTG
>BQMV01000413.1 GCA_022181005.1 Anaerolineaceae bacterium
CCAGCGCCACGTCGCCGCCCGCGCGCCAAAACGCCTCGCCGTCCGAACCGTAAAACGGATACACATCGGTCTTATACGCGATGCCATGTTTCTCGGCGATCGCGCGCAACTTTTTATTCAAGCCCTCGTGATACACGCCGCCGCTGTCCTTGATGCACAACGTCGCGCTGAACTCGTCCGACTCCTGCCCCGCGCCGACGACCGCCATATCCACCGTGACCAACTCCGCAACCTCGGATGGGATTCCCGCCGACGCGCCGTGACCCACCTCCTCATAATTGGAGATGTGGAAGTACACGCTTCTTTTCGGACTTCGGCCTGACTCGGCCATCGACTTGATCGCCGCTGCGAGATTCGCCACACACGCCTTGTCGTCGAGAAACCGCGAGCGGATGAATCCGTTGGTCACCTCAACGCGCGGATCGAACGCCACGCAATCGCCGATGTTGATCCCCAACTCGCGCGTTTCTTTTTCGGATGTTGTGCGCGCGTCGAGTCTCACTTCCATATGATCGTCATTGCGCGGAGTATCTGTGCCAGCCTGCCCAAAAATATGACCCGACGCATTATCAATCAACACCGATCCGCGAATCTTCTCGCCCGACGATGTGAACACCCACACGCCCTCGGTTTCGATCGTGTGCCACTGCACCCCGCCGATACGACTCAACTTCAGCCGTCCGCTTGATTTAATTTCCTTCACCACCGCGCCAAGCGTATCCACATGAGCAGTCAACGCGACGGGAGGTAAATCACTTTCCACTGTCCACTTTGCAACCAGCGCGCCTTTGCGAGTCCTCGACAATTCCAATTGCTTGTACTGCGACAACTCCTTTTCGACAAACGCAATCGCAGGCTCCGCAAACCCTGTGGGCGAGGGGACGTTGAGCAGGTCAACGAGAAATTTGGTGAAATGGTTTGTATCAATGGGTGGGAGAGGCATTAGAGTTTTCCTTATAAACTGAAATAGTCAGAATCTATCTTTTTCAATTTGTATGTGGTTACTTCATTGACCCCGATGTTGTAATCCATCATTAATTCTGCAAGTCTTTTTCCATCAATCAATATAACTTTCGTGTCAATATCAGATGCGTATTTAGCTGCATCTGATGAAAATGAAGATGTTGTGATAAATATCCCTTTTCTGGCGCGTTTTCCAGCCAACGCGCCAACAAATTTTTGGATCTCTGGTCTCCCTACATTATTTGCCCACTTTTTTGCCTGAATATAAATGGTGTCAAGCCCCAGTCTGTCTTCATCAATGATCCCGTCAATACCCTCGTCGCCTGTTTGTCCAACTGCGCGCGCGGCATCTCGCCGTGAACCGCCATATCCCATTGCAACCAACAATTCCACGACCAATCGTTCAAAAAAGGCTGGCGAACAACTCATAACATTTTCAAGAACTTCTAACGCAAGGTTATCTCTGATTTCTTGATAAGCGCCTTCCAGAATCTCTTCAGGAGTGCTTTCTTCGGCGGTCTCTTCTGTTGGCTTCTTTTCTTCCTTCGCATTCTCTTTTTCCTTGAATTCAAGATATTCAGGAAATCTTTTCAAGTAGTTCATATCAATGCGATTTGGGTTGCTTTTCAAAACTTCCTTGCCGCGCTCGGTTATTTTATAAAACGAACGGCGAGGCATCTCAAGTAACTTTGACTTGAGCAAGTATGTTCTAGCCCATCCAACTCGGTTGTAAAATCTTGTTTGTTTCCCACTTGGCAATACTTCATTCAACTCATCATCGGTTAAATTGAAAAACTCGGCAAGTTTCTCAAGGAGCTCATGACCAGAATGTTCTTGACCATCTTCTACGATTTTTAAGAGCGGAAGCATTATTGATTGAAAATCTGGAACTGCCATTCGCTACCTCCAATTATTATGTTAGCTTGCCTGTAAACTTTCAAACCTTTAAACCTTCGAACTCACTAATCTTCTCCCGCCACTCCTGCGGAACTGGAATCGTCTTCTCGGCGCGATAATCATATGTCACCATCACCACCTCTCCTTTGGCTAATTCCTTGCCTGTGTCGGCGTCCACAATATTTTGTTCGCATATAATAGACTTATTCCCTAACTTTGACACACGCGCGCCAACCTTGATGTTCTGTCTAAAATAAACTGGCTCATGATATGCAATGTGAACATCCGCTAGAATCACGCCAATTTCCATAAAAGACTGATCCTTATTGAACAGTCTCAACTCGATTAGATAGGCGATCCGCGCCTGCTCGAAATAGGTGAGATA
>BQMV01000414.1 GCA_022181005.1 Anaerolineaceae bacterium
TTGCAGGACGCGGGCGTTTCAGTTTTGTTCGATGACCGCGATGAACGCGCGGGAGTCAAATTCAACGACGCGGATCTGATGGGCTGTCCCATCCGCGTGACGGTGGGTGAAAAGGGATTGAAAGAGGGAATGGTAGAATTGAAAGAAAGAACTGCAAAAGAAAATACACTGATTCCGATTTTGGATCTTGTCGCAAAAATCTCCAGCAGAAATGAACAGCATTCTGATTAAGAACGAAAATGAATATAAAGCCGCATTGAAGGAGATCGAATATTTATTCGACTCAGATCTCGGCACGCCTGAAGGGGATCGCCTTGAAATTTTGGTAACTCGCGTCGAGGCATACGAAGACGCCTACTACGGGATTCCACCAGCAAATTTGTTGGATCAAATTATTTATTTTCTGAAAAGTTACGGCATTCTTTGTCCATGAACAACCTCAAGATCGGACATTTCCCTCCCTCCAAGCGACTCGGATTGATCGTGCACGCGCTCATCATCCTTGCGCTGGCTGGCGCGTCGGCGTGGGGATTTTGGAATCTCACCCGAGCGTCGGTGGGACCGACCTTCGTCAACTTTCTGCTCGTTGGGTTGATCGCCTTCGCGCCGATCCCGTTTTTTGGGTATCGCGCCTACTCGCTCTACAAGGCAGACTATTACATTGACCGCGACAGTCTCGCCATGCTGTGGGGCTTGCGCGTGGAGAATGTTCCGCTCACCGACATCGAATGGGTGCGCCCTGCAACCGATCTGACTCATCCGTTGACTCTGCCACGCTTCCGTTTACCTGGCGCGGTGCTGGGAACGCGTCGTCATCCCGATTTGGGATTGGTCGAGTTCATCGCCTCCAACACGCGGAACATCATCCTCATCGCGACGTCGAAGCGCGTGTTCGCCATCTCGCCAAACGACGCGGCGTCGCTCGTCCGCACGTTTGCGCGCGCGACAGAAATGGGAAGCATCTCCCCCGCCGCGCCTGTGTCGGTGTATCCGTCGTTCATCGTGACGCAAGCATGGCAGACTCCCATCGCGCGGTTTCTCTGGGTCAGCGGACTCATCCTCAACATCGGGTTGATCATCTGGGTGGGGATTCTGATTCCGTCGCTGAGTCAAATTCCCTTTGGGTTCGACGCGTTCGGCGCGCCCAACGATCCGACCGCGTCGAGTCGCCTCATCCTGCTTCCGCTTCTCAGCATGTTGCTGTTCATCGGCGGAGTGATCGCGGGGCTGTATTACTATCGCTGGGACAAAACGCGTCCGCTGGCGGTGATCTTGTGGATCTCGAGCGCGGTCAGCGCGTTGTTATTTTTAATGGCGGTGTTGTTTTTGGTGACGACGCCTGTGTGAATCGGTCACAGGTTGAAGGTCAAAGGTCGAAAGTCAATCACGCGACCTTTGACCTTCAACTTTCGACTTTCAACCCATGCTCCCCCTCTACGGCTTCCTCCTCGCAATCCTCATCGCCTCGCTTGCGTATCGCGCGCACTCGCTCAGCAAAAGCGGCGCATTCGCGGCGATAATTCTCGGCACGATCATCTTCGGGCTGGGAGGGATTCCGTGGGCGGTGTTATTGCTGACATTCTTTTTCACATCGTCCGCGTTGAGCCGCGCCTTCAAAAAACGCAAGCAGGGACTGAGCGAAAAATATTCCAAAGGCGACCAGCGCGACGCGGGTCAGGTCTTCGGCAACGGCGGGCTGGCGGCGGCGTTCGTGTTGTTTCATTTCTTTTATCCCGAATCAAGCATTGGCTGGATCGGATTCGCCGCTTCGCTTGCCGCGGTCAATGCGGACACATGGGCAACAGAACTCGGCGTTTTGAATCCATCCCCTCCGCGCATGATCACGGACATCCGCAAGCGCGTCGAAAAAGGGACCTCGGGCGGAATCTCCCTCGTCGGAACCCTCGCCTCCCTAGCAGGCTCCGCGCTGATCGCTCTACTCGCCACTCTCCTTATCCCCACCGACTCACTGCTCACTGATCACTGGTCACTCTTCCCACTGATTACTTTCGCAGGGCTGGCTGGCTCCCTCTTCGACTCGTTCCTCGGCGCGACAGTCCAAGCGATGTACTTCTGCCAGAAAGACAACAAAGAAACCGAGAAACATCCCCTCAGATCGGAAGAGCACACGTCTGAACTCCAGTCACGTGGCCTTATCTCGTATGCCGTCTTCTGCTTGAAAAAAAAAAAATAAAAAATAATACGCACGATAGTCAGACATACATTGCTTAATCATTCGCTATT
>BQMV01000415.1 GCA_022181005.1 Anaerolineaceae bacterium
CGCTTCTTTCCCCCCTGTTGCTTGGTGGGCCAAAAACGACCTTTCGCGTCCCATCAACCAATCTACCGACCGCGACGGCCGCGCCCAGTTCTACGCTCCGCCGCGCGGGTACGCAGTGTATGCGATGAAGTAATGTACGAACATCGCAACCAGCCGCTTGCTAGCCGAAAAGTATTCGCCAGCCGACTCATACGCAATGGTCTGATTGGACTGTTGTTAATTATGTTTTCGCTCGTCATTGGAATGCTTGGCTATCATTTCATCGAACATCTTTCATGGATTGACGCTCTGCTCAACGCCTCCATGATCCTCAGCGGCATGGGACCCGTCAACCCCGTGCAGACTGACGCGGGAAAACTCTTCGCTTCGTTCTACGCATTGTACTCAGGCATCATCCCGTTGACCGCCGCCGGTGTGTTAGCCGCGCCGATCCTGCACCGCTTCCTGCATCGCTTCCATCTTGCCGATGAGAAGTAATTTATTCAAAATCAGATTATGGCTTGTGCGAGTAAAAATCACGAATCAACCCGCAACCGATACCCCACGCCTGATTCAGTGACGATGTAACGCGGACGCGCGGGATCTGTTTCAATCTTCCGCCGCAGGTTGCTGATGTTGACTCGCAGAATGTGCATATCGTCGTAGCTTTCGCCCCAGACCAGTTTCAGCAATTGACGATGCGTAATGACCTTGCCCGCGTGGGTAATCAACGCTTTGAGCAGGTCATACTCTGTCGGCGTGAGCGCGATTTCTTTTTCATCCAGAGTCACTAAACGGCGGGAGACATCCATTTTCAAGGCGCCGACTTGAAAGACAGGCTCGCCCGCGTTTGCAAGTTGCCGCCTCTGTGCAACCCTCATGCGAGCGAGCAATTCGCCTGTGCCGAAGGGTTTGGTCAGGTAATCATCCGCGCCCGCGTCGAGCGCGGCGATCTTGTCGTTCTCAGCCTCGCGGACGGATAGAATGATGATCGGCGTTTGCGACCATTCCCTTAAGCGTTTTGTCACTTCGACGCCATCCATATCGGGCAAGCCCAAATCTAAAATGATCATATCGGGGCGGTGAGACAAGACGGCTTGGATCGCTTCATTCCCATCGCTGGCTTCGTACACGGTAAAACCTTGCGCGGTCAATGCGGCGCGTAAATACCTGCGGATGGGGGTTTCATCGTCTACAACCAAAATTCGCTGATTGGTCTGCGTCATGCCCCCAATGGTAATTCAATTTCAACGACCGTGCCATTGCCTTCGCGATTCATGGCGCGGATCGTCCCGCCATGAATCTCCACAATGCTCTTACTGATGGAAAGCCCCAAGCCAGTTCCGCCAACATTTTGCGGGAGATGCGCGCGGTAAAACTTTTCAAAGATGTGAGCCAGATCCTCCGCTGGGATGCCAACCCCACGGTCCGCGATTTTGAGGCGTACTTTTGAGTCGAGCACGGATGCCGAAATTTCGATCAAAGATTTTTCAGGGGAATACTTGACCGCATTTTCCAGCAGGTTCACGATCACTTGCACCATCAAGGCAAAGTCCATTTGCGCGAGCGGAAAATCGGCGGGGATATTCGTTTGGATTTGATGCTTGCTGACGCGCCAGCCAAGTTGTTCGATGGCGGTGCCGATCAAATCCTGTATATCCCTCGGCTCCAGTTTTAATTTAATCGCGCCGCTTTCAATGCGCGTCATGTTCAATAAATTACCGACCAGACGATTCAATCGGTCGGCTTCAATGCGCGCGTTTTCGATCAATGTATCGCGGGTTGTTTCATCCATGCCATCGTAATTTTCATCCAGAGCGGTCAACGCTCCAGTGATGGAAACCAAAGGCGTGCGCAGGTCGTGCGAAACGGAATTGAGCAGGGCATTTTGTAGTTTCTCAGCCGATTGCATCAAAGAAATTTTTTGGGTCTGCTCTTCCAGCAAGGCGCGTTCGATGGCTTGCGCCCCCTGGTTGGCAAAGGCTTCCACCAGTCTGCGCTTTGCGGGGGCAAGATCCGCTTCTGCCGTATTCAATTTTCCGATCCCCAACACGCCGACTACGCCGCCCGCTGTTTTCAACGGCAGGTATCGTAGTTGCGCGGCGGGCAGTGTGTTGGTATAACGCCCCGCAGGCTCGGCATGGCGATAGACCCAATCTGCCACTGCAATTTCTTCCGCGCTTAATTGCAAATCATCACTG
>BQMV01000416.1 GCA_022181005.1 Anaerolineaceae bacterium
GAACGCAAGCGCGCGTTGAACGCGTTGATCCTCGTCGCGTGCGATGCGGGCAACACGTTGTGGGATCATCCCCCGACACGTCCGCGACCGAAACAACTTAACATCCCCAGTCAATTCCGCGAGCACAACTTGTGGAAAATGCTGGAGCGTGGATTAAGCCTCTGGACTGAAACAGGCTCACCCGTCGTGTTTGAAGCGTGGCCCCAGAAAATCCCAGAAAGCGGCGGGGTGTGCATCTACGAAGGTCGTCTCAAAGAGTTGGCGCATGAAGTCAAAAAAGAAATTCCCATCGCGGCAGTGATCGGTTCATTGCCGCGTCCCAATCAGGCGTTTTGGACTCTCTCTGCGTTGTGGGCGGGTTGGCTGTGGGGGCGCGAGGCGGTGGAACCATATAAGATCGCGCTGCGTCGTAGGCGGTATGACTGGGCTTGGAATGCGACGGCTTTGCACGCCGCGTTCGCGCATCTGTTTGAGTTGTTGCCGCTTGGCACGCCGTTCTTCGGATTCATGCCTGAGGCTGAGCCGCCGTTTCTCACGTCGGCGCTCACGGCGGCAGGCGCGGCAGGATTCGATTTGAAAAGCGTCGCGTTGCGGACAGAACATGACCCAATTCAAATTTTATGGAATCGAGGCGAGCATCTAAAACGTGAAGCCAATGCACCCGATGTTGCTGTTGTGCGTGAAGCGATCCATGCGCATCTCATCGAGCGCGGCGAACCTGCGAGTTATTTGCACGTCCACGCGGCGGGGTTGGTCGCGTTGACAGAGGCGCACGCGTTGAAAAATAAAACGCAGGAATTCGACGAAGCCATGCGCGCGACGAACACGTTGATCCAATCGGCGTTGACGGAGGATGATCGCTTTGTTCATTATTCGTCGGGTGAGAGTGTGGATACGGGGACATGGAGTAATGCCGACTTAAGTCGGCGCTACGAGTCTCTCGCAGACCGCGTGGAAGTTGCCATCGTCACGTTCCTGCAAAAGAATCCGAACAGCATTTATCTCGAGATCGAAGATGACTTGTATCCGCGCTTTACGGGGTTGCTCACGCCATCGAAAGCGATGATCTACGCGGTGTTGGATTCATATGCGGAGCGCGATGGCGCGTCGTTGAAGTTGCGCGCGGAGGATGTCGCTTCTGCTCGGCGCAACGAACGCGATACGATCATCCCGATGCTTGAACTCGTCGGCAAACGGTTGGGATATTCAACCAGCCTCGCGGATAAAAATCACGTGTGGGAGGAAAACGATTCGATTCAGTTTGCGTTTTATGTGCTTGCCTCCGCGCTCGTTGGGAGGGCAATCGCTGAAACGCCGTATTCGCCCGAGCAAACGATCCTCGTCATCCCTGGCGGGCGCGCATCGTTGATCGCGTACAAAGCGGGGCGCGACCCCGCGCTCGCGGCGCGGCTAAAAAATTATCGGCTGGTGAAATATCGCCTACTGCGCGCCATGCTTGAGGTCCCAGTGTTGACGCGTGAAACGTTCGAGGAGCAGATCGCCAGCGATCCGCTCGAAAAATCCAAATCACAGATGATGATGTTTTAGCCACATGTCATTCTGAGGAGCGATAGCGACGAAGAATCTCCTCGTCGTGTCAGAGATTCTTCGCTTCGCTCAGAATGACATGCAATGAAAATTATGTACAAAAAAATTCTCCCAATCCTCTTAATTCTCCTCACCTCCTGCGTGACCGTTTCATCGGAAGGCGCGCCGACGGATGCGCCGATTCTTTTCGTGACGTCTACCCTGCCGCCCACCAAGCAGGGACTCACCGTCCCAACGCCGATTCCGCCCACCGCGACGGCGACGCTCGACCCCTCGGCTCCCACGCCGACGCCAAGTTGCCGCGACAGCGCGGCATTCGTCGAAGATGTGACAATCCCCGACAACACAAATTTCGAAAAGGGCGAAGCGTTCACCAAGACGTGGAAATTGCAAAACTCTGGTACATGCGACTGGAAAGGATATACCGTTGCCTTCGCCTCAGGCGAACGGATGAGCGCGCCCGATTCGGTTCCCGTCCCTGAGACTGCCGCAAAATCAGACGTGTACATTTCCGTTGACCTCGTCGCGCCATCTATTGACGGTCAATATCTCGGCAGTTTCAAGTTGCTCAACGAGCGCGGCGAACTTGTGCCGATCGGGA
>BQMV01000417.1 GCA_022181005.1 Anaerolineaceae bacterium
CCGCGTTTTTTCTTTGGCAGGCTGATCGGCATGATCCGCGCGGTTAGCGGAATGTCAATCGCTTTTTTATCGAACGCCTTCTTGATCATCGAAAGGGCGGAATCTTTTGCCGCGACCGGGTTGGTCATCTGCGCGTCGATCCAGAAATTGGCGCTCAACTCCATCGCCATATCGCCGAAATTGGAAAACCCAACCAAAGGTTCAGGCTCCTTCACGAAGCCCGGCACGTTTTGGATCGTATCCAAAACCAGCGAACGGACGAGTTCGGTATCCGCATCATACGCCACGCCCACCGACACATCCACGCGGCGGCGTTCGGCGCGCGTGTAATTGATGATGGGGTTCGACAGCACATCCGCATTCGGCACAGACACGAGCCTGCCGTCCAACGCTTTCATTTCGGTCGTCCGCAGGTTGATCTCTAGCACCGTTCCATCGAAGTCTTTCACGCCGATCACTTCCCCAACGCTGAACGGTTTTTGAATTGACAAAATAACCCCCGCCGCAAAATTTTTCATCACGTCTTGAAGAGCGAAGCCGACGGTGAAGCCGATGATCCCCAAGCCAGCCAGAAAAGCGGTCACATCGAAGAAGCGTTGCAGGGCTGTGATCGTCCCGGCGAGGATGATCGCCCAGCGGACCAGTTGCGCCAGCAAATTCGTGATGCTCAAGGGCGGGTTGCCCCGGCTGAGCGCGCGGCGCAGTACTCCGCTCACCAGGCGGGCGAGATACAGGCTCGCGATGAAAATGAACAACGCGATCAGAAAATTGGGCAGACCGGCGACAATCCCGTTGACCCATTGTTCGAAAAAAGATGTCATCGGTTCAAACTCCTCGAGATAAAAACTTTCTCCGCTTGCGGTTTGGCAGGTATAAATCTTTATCATCTTAACCGAAAGCCCGGCGAGAGTCGAATCATTTAAGTGATGTTATGCAATAATGTCTGTAACGCGAGATTTTGCAAATTAACCAATAAATCTAGCGATAAACACGATATGGATTATTGCCATAAAGCCAATCCCGAAGGGATGACAGGATTCTAAAAACCACAAAATGGGTATTCAAATCCCGAAGGGATGATATAAATTTGCCGCCTCTGACACCCCTTCGGGGTTGAATGTAATACATCCTTTATTACTATAATCATTTGACCCTTTCGGGATCTGTGGGCAATTGCCGTATTGCTTGGTTTATTGTTAACCTGCAACACCTCGCTTTTGAGGCTGTTCTTGCACAAGAGCGACATGAATGTCGCATTACGAGAACCGAATCGACTTCAACTGTGTAACATCAGCATTTAACGGAACACGGCGCTTTCCTGTTTACGTGTTTACTTATCTACCTGTGTACCTATCCCTCACGGTATAATCTCACCGATGTTTGCAATTGATTCACACACGCTCGAAGTGAAAAGCCATAGCCCGGAACAAACACGCGAACTGGGCGAACGTCTCGGCAGAGCGTTGCAACTTGGAGATATGCTTTGCTTGCAAGGCGATCTTGGCGCGGGCAAAACGACTTTCGTGCAAGGCATCGCGCAGGGATGGGGTTCGCTCGATTCAGTTTCCAGCCCAACGTTTATTTTGGTCAACATGTATCGCCACACAAACGGCGGTCAACTCTTTCACATGGACGCCTACCGCCTCGACTCGACGGGGGAGGCTGAGGAGCTCGACCTCGACTCGATGCTCGCGGAAGGCGCGTTGATCGTCGAGTGGCCCGAGCGGATGCAAAGCCTTATTCCCAACGAACGTTTGTGGGTGGAATTCACGCAATCGGGCGAAGAAGAACGCGAAATGAAATTCAACGCGCGCGGCAAGCGATACGAAGCCCTGCTCGATCTAATCCGCGGAGGTAAGTGATGTTGCTGGCTGTGGACACGTCCAATGAATGGATGGGGCTGGCGATCTACGATGGGGAACAAGTCCGCGGTGAACGCGCGTGGCGGAGCAGTCAACATCACACGATTGAACTTGCGCCAGCGATTCAAGATCTGTTGGCGAGTTGTAATTTAATAATGAAGGACATCACTGCGCTCGGCGTTGCAATTGGTCCCGGTTCATTTACAAGTTTGCGTGTTGGTCTCGCATTGGCAAAAGGAATTGTCTTCGCGCGGAACATTCCTCTCATCGGGATTCCTACTCTT
>BQMV01000418.1 GCA_022181005.1 Anaerolineaceae bacterium
CCCCAAGAAGGGACGTTATGGCAAGGGCGTGAACGCGTGGGAAGTTTCAAGCAAGGAAAAACTGGTCGGCGTGGTGACGGGCAAACCGAATCACATGGCGACCATCCACTTGAGCAAGGGCGCGCCGAAATCAACTCGTTTAGATGCGGCAAGTCTACGCAAACGCGCCGCCACGAAGGGCGATGTGGTTGTGGAAGTGAAGGCTGGCGAGGAAGTGGTCTCGGTCAATGTCGCTTGGGAGGCGGAGAGGTTTGTGGGTGAAATGAAAGAGGAAAGAGGAAAGAGGAAAGTAGCGGCTAAAAAGGCTTCTGCAAAACCGAAGAAGAAGGTGGTTGCGAAGAAGGCAAAGTCTTCTGTGAAGAAGTCTTCGGCGAAGAAGACGGTTAAGAAGGTGAAATCTGTGAAGAAAAAGAAGTGAGTCGGCGATATCCAAATCTCCGAGTTCTTTAAGAACTCGGAGATTTTAGATTGGAGCACAATATGCCACGCAGATTAATCCCTTTCGTTCCCGAACTGCATTATCACATCTACAATCGCGGCAACAACCGTGAACGGATCTTCTTCGAGCCTGAAAATTATCTATTCTTTCTGAAGAAGATCAAACAATAGACCTCTCGCATAAGTAATTTAAGCGATTATTTTTCTTCGCTTCTCCCTCATCCCCAGCCCTTCTCCCAGAGGGAGAAGGGGGGCGAGTCCCCTCTCCAACGGGAGAGGGTTAGGGTGAGGGCAACAGCAAACTGGTTGACCGAGCCTTTGTGCAGGATAACTTCGACACTCCCGACGAGTATCGCAAGTTCGTTTTGGAATATTTACGCACGAGATAATTGCCCGAGGATGTTCAACGATATTTGAACTCGTTGGATGGTTGACGAAAAACCTCCGAGTTCTTAAAGAACTCGGAGGTCTATTTTTTCAAAATCGACTCGCCTTCGGCGAGAGATTTAAGAACAAAACCAAAGAATCAGAGATTCGGAGTACAGAGTAACAGATTACAGAGATATGATGGGGGAGGACGCAACGCGAAAACCCCTATCGCTGAGGGAGCTGTACGGGCTGAGCCTGTTGCGGTTCGCACAGCGGACATCCCGATCAACATTGCCGAACGAGCCGCCGCGCAACACACGAACTTGACCTTTTTCTGCACCTTGCGGATCTTTTATATTTTTGCCTATTCTATCCTGATCCACAGGACTGCTACGCTGGTACTCTTTTTCGCTAAACCAATCATTGCACCACTCCCACACATTGCCAGCCATATCCGCACAGCCGTACGGCGAATCGCCGCTCAAAGTGGGATCGTTGCTTGAAAACTTGCCAACATCGGTTGTATCTCTGATTTTTGATTCGCTTGTGTTGGCTTTCTTCGGGTCAAACGCATTACCCCACGGATAGACGCGACCATCCTCGCCGCGCGCGGCTTTTTCCCATTCGGCTTCGGTGGGCAGGCGGTAATTCTTTTTCGTTTTTTCGCTCAACCATTTGCAATACGCGGTCGCATCTTCCCATGAAACATTCACCACAGGGTGGCTTCCTTTTTCGGCAGGGAATTGGTCGCCATCCCAGCCGCGCGGCGGGGTTTGCTCTTTTACATCGCGGAGAAAGGCTTGATATTCACGGTTGGTGATCGGGTACTTGCCAATGGAGTATTCGGAGAGTTCAACCGTGTGTTGAGGCTGTTCCCATGCCACCCAATCTTTATCTGCGCCATCTTTAATGGCTTGCGCGGCTTGTTCTTTTGTCGAACCCATCAAAAATTTTCCAGCGGGAATCCGCACCATCTGCGGCTCGAACACCAGCCCTTCAACTTCGGCGAGTGGCGGCGTGGCTTGCGGCGCTTCGGCGCTACGTGTGAGGGTGAAATATACTTTCAATTCATCGGTCGGCAAGCCTGAGAAGGTGGCATCCTGCGTTTCAGGTTTGTGCTTCATGGTGAGGATTCGCCGCACCGCCGCGCTCCCGCGTTGCGAGAGGAAGGGAACGAGCGCGGGCGGGGGTTCGACCCGTGCTATAGATTTTTCGCCCACAGCCTGCGCGCTCGCCTCACCTTTTTCCATTTTTCGCTCCTGCGATGCTTCGGCGAGGTAGAATTCTTCCAATTCGCGCAAGTAGCGCGGCTCTTCTTTCAAGAGCAAGTTG
>BQMV01000419.1 GCA_022181005.1 Anaerolineaceae bacterium
CGTCTTCCCTAGCGCCGCTCTTCGGATCTATGCGGGCCAAGTCGACGGCGCGATCTGCGGAGATGACCGCTACACCGCGCGCGTGATCGAAGCCTGCGCGCCGCGACTCAAAGTGATCTCGAAATGGGGGACGGGGATCGATTCACTCGACGGGGAAGCCTGTCTCAGTCATTCGGTGACCATTGGTCGCACCCCCAACGCTTTCACCACTCCCGTAGCCGATACTGTCCTCGGCTACATACTCGCCTTCGCCCGCCGCCAACCGTGGATGAACGCGGAAATGAAACGCGGCAAATGGGAAAAGATTCCAGGCAAAACGTTGAGCGAATGTACGCTTGGAGTCATCGGCGTCGGCAACATCGGCAAAGCAGTGACTCGCCGCGCGCGCGCCTTTGGCATGAAAGTCTACGGCAACGACATCGTGGACGTTGACCACGTCTTCATCACCGAAACTGGAATCGAAATGACGAGTCTCCACTTTCTACTATCCAATTCTGATTTCGTCTCGATCAATTGCGACCTCAATCCAACCTCTCATCACATGATGAATGCCGACACGTTTTCGTTGATGAAACCAACCGCAGTGTTGATCAACGCCGCGCGCGGACCCATCGTCGAGGAGCAAGCGCTGGTCGAAGCGTTGCAGGCAAAACGTCTGGCAGGAGCCGCGTTGGATGTCTTCGAAGTCGAGCCGCTTCCGTTGAATAGTCCGCTGATGAAAATGGACAACGTCATGCTTGCCCCGCACAACTCCAACTCCAGCCCCGCCGCGTGGGAGCGCGTGCATTGGAATACGATCAAGAATTTGGTGGAAGGATTGGGGATGAAATACGAAGGGATGAAAGAGGAAAGATGAAAGAAGAAAGAACGGTTTTGATCACTGGCGCGGCGGGGGGAATTGGTCGCGCGACTGTTAGTTTATTTTCTGAAAAAGGCTGGCGCGTTATCGGCGTGGATAGGTCAGAGTTTGGAGATGGTTTTCCAAACAACGGTTTGTTCATTCAATCCGATATTTCACGAGCAGAAGATATGCAAGCCATCTTTGAGAAGGCTCATCAATTTACTGAATCATTGGATGCCTTGGTGAATAATGCCGCGATGCAGATAGCAAAGCCGATCATTGAAACGACCGTTGAAGAATGGGACGCGGTGATGGCGTCTAACTTGCGCTCAGTGTTCTTGGGAGTCAAGTTGGCATATCCGTTATTGAAAAAAGGCGGCGGCGCGGTGGTGAACGTTTCCTCTGTCCACGCGATTCAAACTTCGGCGAATATTGCCGCGTATGCCGCGTCGAAGGGCGGGTTGCTTGCCCTCACGCGCGCGATGGCGATCGAGTTTGCGCCCGATAACATCCGCGTCAACGCCATCCTCCCTGGCGCGGTGGATACGCCCATGCTCCGCGCGGGGCTGGGACGCGGTCACGTCGGTCATGGCGATGTGCAGGAGCGGCTCGATAATCTCGCGCGCAAAACCGTCAGCGGAAAAGTTGGCAAGCCCGAAGAGATCGCCCACGCAATTTATTTTCTCGCCGACAATGAACAATCCTCTTTTATGACGGGTCAAGCGCTGGTGGTGGATGGGGGAGCGACGGCGAGGCTAAGCACGGAATAAAACGAAAGAGGAAAGATTTTTCACCTCCTCTTTCCTCTTTCCTCTTTCCCATGAAAAAATCACTCAAACGAATCATTCCTAATCCTCTCTGGCAATTCAGCCGCGACGTATACGATTCATTTCGGCGTCTGCCTGAGTTGCCCTCTGCGTTTTTTCACCCCTGGCGGCGGGAGAGCATTCGTCGGCTCGCGGCGTTGAAGGATGTGCACAAAGGCAAACGCGCGTTCATCATCGGCAACGGTCCCAGCCTGAAGCAGACCGACATGAGCAAGTTGAAAAACGAGATCACCTTCGGCATGAACCGAATTTATCTCGCCTTCCCCGAGTGGGGATTCACAACGTCCTACCTCTGCGTCACAAACGACCTCGTCGTCGAG
>BQMV01000420.1 GCA_022181005.1 Anaerolineaceae bacterium
GTTTGGAGTGGGTGAAGATGAGGTCAGGCTTGAAGTCTTTGCGGAGTTTGAGGAAGTATTCGAGAATCTCCTGCCGCGAATTAGGGAAGACGCGCGTGGTGAATGGACCGAGGATGATTCTCTCTTTTGATACGCCCAGCACAGCCATCGCTTCGTGATGCTCGCTCTTCACATTTTGCAAGTCGGGATTCTTTTGGTTGTCTGAAAGTGTGACGCATAGAACATCGGTCTTGTCCACGATGTTGTGCAACAACGCGCCGCATCCCAACTCAATATCGTCAGGGTGCGCGCCAAGGAAGAGGACTCGTTTGCCAGAGAAGTTCATCAAGATTAATCCGCAGATTTAGCAGATTACGCAGAAAAAAAATCTGTTCAATCTGCGTAATCTGCGGATATTTTTTACTTCGTCGCCAAAATCCCGCCGACGACTTTGGTCATCACCAACTTGCCATCACGCTCAAACCAGCGCGTAGCCACATCGGTGATCTTGCCGATCAGGGCTTCGTATTCGTCGTGACCATTGAACATTGAAGTCCATAACTTACGGTCTTCGCTCAACGAAGCGCGGACGTATTCGATGAACGGTGCGACTTCGGGGAAGGTGAGGTGATTCTCGAATTTGTGCAATTCGGTTTTGGCGAAGATACGGTCAATGGTGTTGAAGATGTCGCCTTTGAAGCGACTCGACCCAGGCATCGGCGGGATGGTCGCGTTCGTCGCTTCTTTGATGATCTCATAGAACATCTGCTTGTTCTCAGGCAGTGGACCCGAGACGAAAAGCCGTCCGCCGCGATTAAGGACGCGGTGAGCCTCACCAAATGTAAAGTCGAGGTCTGAAGCGTAGTAGATCGCGAACGCGCTCGTGCAGAGGTCGAAGGAGTTATCCGCAAAGTGGAAGGGCTTGTTGAAATCCAAAAAGACGAAGTCAATGTTCGAGCCGCGCTCTTTGTTTTTCGCGCGGGCTTTGTCGAGCAGTTCTTCCGAGAAATCGCCGCCCGTGATTTTCGCGCCGCGTTTAGTATAATCGTCGAAGAGAAAAGACAGTTTGCCCGCGCCGCATCCAACATCGAGAATGTTCATGCCCGCCTGAGGCTGGAGCAGTTCGTTCGTCCACGCGTCAATGTTGGCGGAGCCGTATGTTTCGTGGATGTCAATGCGGGTGAGCAGGTCTTTTGATGTTTCTTGATAATTGATTTCCATTGGGTTCTCCTGATATGGTTCTCGTACCGCAAAGTTTACTTTGCGTATACGAGTTGCAAATAAGCAAGTAAATCGCAAGATGAATCTTGCGGTACGAACGCTTACGAAAAAATTATACCAAAAATAAACTAAAATTCAACCGCTGAATTTTGAATGGATGGCGAGCCATCCACGAATGCACACGAATACCCTAACGGGCACACGTAAACGAATTGGCGCGCCGCTATTCGAGAATTCGTGGCATTATTCGTGGACGGCCTTCATTCCCGCGCGACGCGAGTAAAATCGTCATAACCAGAGAACAATATGCGAAGTAAATTGACCTTCATATTTCTTGCAACGATTCTTTTATTCTCCTGCGCTGCGCCGACTCCGCAAACGACGGTGACGACGCAGACGTCGGGAGTCTCCGAGACTTCCGATGTCTTGATGCCAACGCCGACTCCCACACAGACAGCCATTCCAACTTTAACTCAAACTCCCGAACCCGCCCTCCCCACCTACGGCGAGATAGACCCCACGATTGCGGACAAGCTCAAGGCAGAGGGCATCAACATCCCTGAGGAGCTTAATAATCCTGAGTATGGCCTCGATATGAAACCAAGCCGCCTTACGATAGTGTGGACACAGCCCTACGAAGGGATAGATATCCCGATTGGCGTGATACCAGAGGAGGGGATTGCAACAGGCAAGTACCCAAAGATCGGAAGAGCGTCGTCTAG
>BQMV01000421.1 GCA_022181005.1 Anaerolineaceae bacterium
AGGCAAACTCAAGGTCATCATCGGCGCGCGCAGCGCTCTCTTCGCGCCTCTGCCGAACATCGGTCTCGTTGTTGCGGATGAATGTCACGACTCGTCGTTCCATCAAGCCGAGACGCCGTTCTATCACGCGGTGGACGCGGCGCAAACTTACGCGCGTCTCTGCGGCGCGGTGTGTGTGCTCGGTTCCGCTACGCCGACAATTGAACAACGATTCCGCGCGTCGCATCCCCCTCTCCCTCAGGGAGAGGGGCTAGGGGTGAGGGTTCTTTCATTACCCAAACGCATCGTCGAATCGGGATTGCCTCCCGTCCACATCGTGGACATGCGCGACGAATTGAAAGCGGGTCAACGCGGGATTTTCAGTCGGCTTCTGCTTCGTGAACTTGACTCTACCCTTCAGCGCGGCGAACAAGCGATCCTCTTCCTCAACCGACGCGGGACATCCACGTATGTGTTCTGCCGCGATTGTGGATACGTGTTGAAATGTCCCAACTGCGACACGCCGTTGACTTTTCATGTTGAAGATAAAGAACGATTACTTTGTCATCAATGTGGATATGAAAGACAAAAGCCGAAGACTTGTCCGCAGTGTGGAGGGAAGCAGATCCGCGAGTATGGACTCGGCAGTGAAAAGGTCGAGGCGGAGGTCAACGCGCTGTTCCCCAAAGCGCGGACTCTGCGCTGGGACTGGGACACCACGCGCCAAAAAGACGCGCACGAGATGATCCTCACGCACTTTGCGAATTACAAAGCGGACGTGTTGGTCGGCACGCAAATGCTCGCCAAAGGATTGGATTTGCCGATGGTCACTCTCGTCGGCATCGTGCTGGCGGATGTGGGCTTGCATCTGCCCGATCCGTTCGCGGCGGAACGTGTCTTCCAAGTGTTGACTCAAGTGGCGGGGCGCGCGGGTCGCAGCGAACGCGGCGGGAAGGTTGTCCTGCAGACATTCGATCCTGCGAATCAAGTTATCCAATCCGCGGCGAGGCATGATGTGGACGGCTTTTATCAGCATGAGTTGGAGAATCGCAAGCGGCTGGGCTATCCGCCGTTCGCGCGTCTGGTGCGACTCGAGTTCAGGAGCGGCGACCAAGCGTCGGCTGAGAAAGAAGCGAAGCGCGTGGGGGAGAAGTTGTCAACAATCGGCGGAGAATCGTTGTCGGCGATCGGTCCCGTTCCGTGTTTCTTTGCAAAGGTCGGCGGCGCTTATCGCTGGCAGATTATCCTGCGCGGATCGAACCCGGGCGCGGTTCTGAGTGGAGTAAAATTGAACGGTTGGCGCGTGGAAACAGACCCGGTCAACCTGTTGTAATTGCAACGAATATTATTGTAACGCGTATTCAACGTGAAGATTTATTTTATAATAGACAATGGAGGCGCATGATGCAAGCATTTTCGCGCGGTTGGTCGTTTCTAAAACAAGCCTGGAGCATGGCGTTCAAAGATAAGGATTTATTGAAGCCGTCTATCTATGCGTTGATCGTTGGGATGATCGTTTCGGTCATCGGCATCATCCCGATCATCGGCGTGGCGTTCCTGCTCGGCGATTCGCAGTTCGGACAGATCATCATGGGCATTCTCGGTTTGTTGATGATCTTTGTGCAATACATGATCACCTACCTTTTTTCGGCGATGACCGTCTACTTGATCTATGGCTATCTTGCGGAGGGCGACGGTCGCATGGATCACGCATGGGCGATCGTGCGCCGCGACTTCTTCGACATCCTTTCGCTGGCGCTCGTGTCTACGTTCGTTACCTGGCTGCGGAATGCGGCGCGCAATAACCGCAGGGGTAAGAATCTGTTCGGAAACGTCGTAATGGGAATTTTGCGTGTATCCAGCGGAGCCCTGGAAGCGTTATGGTTGGAAACCTCATATCTGGTTTTGCCCGAGATGGTGATAGATGACTTGAACTT
>BQMV01000422.1 GCA_022181005.1 Anaerolineaceae bacterium
CTACTCTCTTTCCCTACACGACGCTCTTCCGATCTCGGCTTGGTCAATCAAAAATTGATCTTGCGTGGAATGTCGCCTGAAGATAGGCGTAAAATTACGCTTTCAGTAACGACTACAGGCTCCGCTATTGTCAATTCAGCGCGGACAAATGCCCGTTCCACTCTAGCTGAAAAAATGAAGAACCTGTCAGATTCAGATTTACAGTCAATTCTACAAGCGATGCAACTTCTACATCTCATCTTTAACGATCAAGGAAAACAAGATTCGCAGAGCGTTGTAAGCGGAGGATAAGTTTCGCAAACGCGTCGGAGTTTCACGCGGTTATCTTCTTCGGTTGTGCGCCTTTCGAGCATCTGCTCATTGGCGCTTTCCCAAATTATTCTCATACGCGCGCTAGAGATCCAAAAACTCTCATAAAGAAACGACATGAAACACATCTCCAAACTCCTCCATTTCTTACGCCCATACTGGAAGTACTCAACCTATTCGCTCATTTTTCTGGTTCTGGTAGTCTTGATTGACCTCGCCATTCCCCGCCTGATTCAGCGCGTCATTGACCAGGGCATTAACCAACACAACGCGCAAGTAGTTCTTACGACCGCAATCATCATGATGAGTTTGTCCATTCTACAGGTATTATTCGCGCTTGGAAACAACCATTACTCCATCGAGGTCGGAGAGAGCATGGCGCGAGATATCCGCGAAGCGCTCTTCCTCAAAATCCAATCGTTTTCCTTTGGCAACCTCGACCATCTCAACACGGGGCAACTGATGGTGCGACTCTCCAGCGACACAACGGCGTTTCAGCGCATGACGCAAGTCTCGTTGCGGATCGGGACTCGCGCGCCGCTTCTCATGATCGGAAGTTTGATCCTGATGTTCGTTACAGACAGCCGCCTCGCATTGATGATTTTGCCCGTTTTGCTGGTCACCTTTGCCGTGATCGCATTTTTTATAGTCAAAATGGGACCGTTGTTTATCTTGATCTTAAGGAAACTGGATCGTCTCAACATCGTGCTGCAAGAAAACATCGCGGGCGTGCGTTTGGTCAAAGCCTTCGTCCGCGCGGCGTTTGAAGACGAACGTTTTGCCGAAGTCAACGAAGATTACACAGATCAAAACATCCGCGTGATGCGATTTATGGCGACATTGTTTCCCATTATGGGATTGCTCGTCAACATCGGCATGGTGATCGTGATCTGGGCGGGCGGGATTCAATCCATTCAGGGCGGGGTCTCGGTGGGGCAGATCGTGGCGTTCATCAACTACCTGCAAACCACAATGGGACCGCTGGGAATTATGGTGATGCTGGCAAACGTTGTCGCAGCGGGGACCGCCTCAGCGGAACGCATTAACGAAGTGTTGGATACGGTTCCAGAGGTGCAAGACGCCGAAGAAACAGCGAGCCTGCCCGAGGGACGCGCGCGGCGGATCAAGTTCGAGGGAGTGAGCTTTCATTTCAACGGGACCAATCAAGCATCCGTGTTAAGAAGCGTGGATTTGGTCGCTGAACCGGGTCAAACGATAGCCATCCTCGGCGCGACGGGAGCGGGCAAGTCGTCCATCGTCAACCTTGTGCCGCGCTTTTACGACGCAACAAGCGGAAGAATCACATGGAACGGTATTGACGTTCGCCGAGTCAGGCAAGACGATCTACTGCAACAAGTTGGCGTTGTCCCGCAAGAGACGATTTTATTTTCTGGAACAGTGCGGGACAACATCCGCTATGGGCGACCGAGCGCCAGCAACGACGAAGTGGTCGCCGCGGCGCAGGCGGCGCAAGCGCATGACTTCATCGCAAATTTGCCGAACGGGTACGACACGCGCATCGAGGAGCGCGGCGTGAATCTTTCGGGCGGACAAAAACAGCGCAACGCGATCGC
>BQMV01000423.1 GCA_022181005.1 Anaerolineaceae bacterium
TCGACTCTCAATGTTTCTCCATTGAAAAAATTAAACGTGGTGGATTATGGCGACGTGTCTGTCGTCCCCACATCCATCGAACACACAATGAACGCAATCACGAACACCGCCAGCAAGAATATCAAAGCAGGAACAACGCTCAATACGCAAGGCGGCGACCACTAGATCGCCATTCCCCTCTGGCGCGAGAACGCCAAGAAACACGGACCCGTTTCGCTCGTCCACATCGACGCACACATTGACACATGGGAATCCGAGTTCGAAGAAGTGAAGTACAGTCATGGCACGCCGTTTCGCTACGCGCTCCAGGAGGGATTGATCCGCGCGGGCGAATACATGCAGATCGGGATTCGCGGTCCGCTCAGCGGCGAGAACGATTACGCCGACGCGAAGAAACTCGGCGCGCGCACGGTCACAATCCACGAGGTGATGGAAAAGGGCGTGGCGGAAATCCTCAAAGAAGTTCATCAGCGGATGAAGGGACCGCTCTACGTCACCGTGGATATTGATTCGGCTGACCCAGCCTTCGCCCCCGGGACGGGGACTCCCGAAGTCGGCGGGCTGACCAGCTATCAACTCCTCCAACTCGTGCGCGGACTGCACGGCTTGAACCTCATCGGCTTTGACCTCGTTGAAGTTTCTCCTCCGTTCGATCATGGCGACATCACGGCGATACTCGCGTCGAATATTGTGTTTGAGTATTTGTCGTTGTTGGCGATAAAATAACCGTCCCGCAGGTTGATGTGAAGGTATCGCGTCCTGCAAGAAACCTACGGGCCGATTTCTTCGCTACGAAAGTAGAAAGTGGAAAGTGGAAAGAGATTTGATGCTAAATCAAGATTCGATTCTCTCCGACATTTCAGCCCGCCTCGCTTCGTTCAGCGACACGCCTGCACTTGATGCGTCCGTGTTATTGGCTCGCATCATGGAACGTTCGCGCTCGTGGATATTGGCGTATCCCGAATTGAATCTCACAGACGAACAACAAAAACAACTTGACACTTCACTCTCGCGATTACAAAATGGTGAGCCATTCCCGTATGTGTTGGGTCGCTGGGAATTTTTCGGCTTGGAGTTTGAAGTCACCCCTGATGTTTTGATTCCGCGTCCCGAAACGGAATTACTCGTCGAGAAAGCCATTGCGTGGCTGCAAAAGAATCCGACTAAAACGAACGCGGTAGATATTGGTTCAGGCTCAGGCGCGATCGCGGTTTCGGTTGCAGTAAATGTTCCGAATGTGAATATTCTTGCGACCGACATTTCAGCGAACGCATTGCAGGTTGCAAAACGGAATGCAGAGAAACATGGGGCGAGCGGGGGGATTGAGTTTGTGGAATGCGACATTCTCCCTCACCCCCAGCCCCTCTCCCTGAGGGAGAGGGGAGTTGATCTCCTTTGTTCCAACATGCCGTATATTCCAACGAATACTCTCAAACACCTTCCCATTTATCAGCGCGAACCGACTCTCGCGTTGGATGGCGGCGATGATGGGCTAGATATATTTCGCAAACTGCTGAACATCGTTACTGATTGGCTCGCGCCGAATGCGTTGATGTTGCTGGAGATCGAGTCCACGCTTGGCGAGCAAACGATGCAACTCGCACGCCAATATTTTCCACACGCGCAAATCAAACTTCATCAAGACCTAACAAGTCGGGATCGCCTGATCGAAATTCAATTATGAAAACGAAAATTGTCTCAGCGAATTCGCCAGATGCAATTCAACTTGCGCTCGATGTTTTGAACCAAGGCGGACTTATCGCCTTCCCCACCGACACGGTCTACGGCGTCGGCGCGCTTGTGTTCGATGGCAACGCGGTCGAGTCGATTTACGCCGCAAAGGAACGTCCCA
>BQMV01000424.1 GCA_022181005.1 Anaerolineaceae bacterium
AAAGACCACCTCGACAGCGAAGTCCGCAAGGGCAAGCAGGGAGGCGCGTTCTGCGCTTCGATCAACCCCGAAGACACGCCGTTAGTGCTGATGAGTTACACGGGTCACGCGCGCGACGTGGCGACTCTCGCCCACGAACTCGGACACGCCATCCACGCGATGCTCGCCTCGCATCACACGGCGTTCACCTTTCACTCGTCGCTTCCGCTGGCGGAAACTGCCTCCACCTTCGGCGAGATGATGCTCACCGAAAAACTTCTTTCGGAGGAAAAAGACGAATCGGTCCGACGGGACATCTTGTTCAAGCAAATGGACGATGCCTTCGCCACCATCCTGCGTCAGATCTATTTCGCTCTCTTCGAACGCGAAGCGCATGAGATGGCGCAAAAGAACGCCTCGGTGGACGAACTCTCTGCCGCGTATTTGGCGAACCTCAAAGAACAGTTCGGCGACGCGGTTGAGGTGAGCGACGATTTCAAATGGGAATGGGTTTCGATTCCCCACATTTATCACACCCCGTTCTACGTGTACGCGTATGCGTTTGGTCAATTGCTGGTATTCGCGCTTTACGAACAATACAAAGCGGAGGGCGAATCGTTCAAGCCGAAGTATCTCAAGATTCTGTCCGCTGGCGGATCGGAAGCGCCCGCGAAGATCCTGGGCGACGCGGGTGTGAACATCCGTGATCCAAAATTCTGGCAGGGCGGCTTCGATGTGCTAAGCCGCATGGTGGATGAGTTGGAGAAACTGCCGGTGGAGGCGAAGTCGAAGGCGAAGAAGGCAACTGTCAAAAAGAAGGTTGCTAAGAAAAAGCCTGTCAAGAAGAAGGCAAAGAAGTAAAAAATTTAACCGCGAAGCGCGCTAAGAACGCAAAGAAAGAACAAAAACTTAGCGCGCTTCGCGTTCTTAGCGGTTAAAAAAATTGACGACCCTTGCAGGTCGTCAATTTTTGTTTTACGCCTCGTAATCTGCGGCTTCTTCTTCCACCGTCATTACGGGTTCCTCGCTTGGTTTGCGGTCGAGCATCTGCATCGTGAGCGCAACTACCTTAGTGAAGTGCTTGGTCTCGCCTTTGTCTTCGTATCTGTCGGTCTTCAAGCGACCTTCAATATAGACAAGACTTCCTTTCTTGAGGTATTGCTGACAGACTTCGCCGAGCCGCCCCCACGCCTCTACGTTGACCCACTCGGTGTACTCTTTGCTTTCGCCGCCGGTCTTCCAACGCTGGGTGACGGCGACGCTGAAATGAGCCACCTTCTTCCCCGTAGGAGTGAACTTGCTTTCAGGATCCTTCCCCAAATAACCAATCAACTGAACTCGATTGAGCGCGGGCATCTATTCCTCGCTTTCTATGGGTAGAATTTACAGACGCTTATTTTAATGTCTTTATCGGATCGGCGGCGAACGAGGTTATACTATCTTCATTATCCAACGGGCGCGTCAGAAGCGGACGTCGCGGCAGGTTCTGCCTGAGCCTTCTTCAAGACAAGCATGCCCGTCTTCATCTCTACTACGTTATAACCTGCCGGAACAGCGTCGAGGGCGTTCTCTTTGATCTCTTTTGAGAAGAAAAACATCCTGCCGTTCGAGTGCAAATAGTAGGTCGTTCCTTTAGAATTAGTGTGTGCGTAAGCCATTGTTGCTCCTTTTCGTGAATATAACTAAAGTCTAGCACATATTTTCTATTCCTGTCAACAAGAGAAATTATGAATATGCGAATAGTCTCCACAATAGACGAAACGCGAAACGCCCGCCTCATTCTCAGATCGGAAGAGCGTCGTGTAGGGAAAGAGTGTAGATCTCGTTGGTGTCCGTATCTGTAATAACAAAATGATCAA
>BQMV01000425.1 GCA_022181005.1 Anaerolineaceae bacterium
CATTTCTATTTCACCCAATCGGCAATATTTCTTCTATCTAAATGGTTATTGCCCTGATGCTATGGGCGTGTTATACGTGCGTAGTTTGACATCCTCTAAGGAGCATCCTCTCACGTGTGTTTGGAATCTGCCTCGATGGTTGCCAGATAGTGAACACTACATCTACAATTTGGGACTGTGGCAATTAGGTAATATTCACAGTAACGCAATTCAGCCGTTAGATATTCTCAACGCATCATCGGGTTTGGATGTTGATGCTTCCTCACAAGGATGGATAGACGACAATTATTTCTTGCTTATTCTGCGTAGTAGCGATACATGCGCACTATATATTTCCACCTTGCAGGGTATCGTCACAGAAATCACTCGAACACCACCAGATAAGTGCCCTCGAGAAATTAATTTTAGTTTTCTAAAACAATAAATACCCTCTGGTCAGCAGTTTCAATTCCGCCCATAAAACAAAGTCAACGCCAGCGCGCCAATCATCCCAATAAGCATATCCACAACCGTATCTTCCAATCCACGCACCATGGTAGTGCCGAAGAGATAATCGAAGGCGTTCTCGTAGAATTCCCACAGGATGATCGTCGTCCCTGTGCAGGTGAAGGCAAATAAGACTTGGATCAGCGCGGGAATATCGCCAAGGAATTTTTGTGACTGCTTGATCGCGGAACGATAAAAATACGTGATCGCTACGCCGCCCATAAAGTGCGTGGGAATATCGAGCGGAGGAAAACGGTCGTACCAATCGAAGACCAGTCCCACCAAATAAAATCCGAACACGCACAGCGGCGCCCACACGGACTCGCGCAGGGCGGTAAAAAACCATTGGAAGAAATTCGCTCTGTTGTTCATACGCCGATTGTAACAAGTAACAGCGCTGATTAATTCATCCACCGCTCACATTCGCGAGGGTATAATCTTCCCGCCGTATGAAAATCCTCACCGTCCTCACCTATTATCGCCCGCACACTTCGGGGCTGACCATCTACGCGGAGCGACTCGCGCGCGCGTTCGTCAAACGCGGGCATCAAGTGACCGTGATGACCATGCAATACGACTCATCGCTTCCGCGCGAGGAAGTGATAGACGGCGTAAAAATTATCCGCGTGCCGGTGGCGGCGCGTATTAGCAAAGGCGTCATCGCACCCACATTCGGTTGGGTCGCGACAAAACTCGTCGCGCAGCATGATGTCGTTCAATTACACCTGCCCCAATTCGACGCGCCCGGCGTCGCCCTGCGCGGACGCCTCTTCGGCAAACCCGCCGTGCTCACCTATCACTGCGACCTGCTGTTGCCGCCCGGGTTCTTCAACCGCTTTGTCAACTTCGTCGTGAACTTGATGAACAACGCGGCTGGGATTTTTTCGAATCATATCGTGACGTACACACAGGACTATGCGGACAACTCGCCCTACCTCTCGCGCTACGCTTCAAAACTGACCCCCATCCTGCCTCCCGTTGAGATGCCGAGTCCACTCCCCGGCGCGGTGGAGGCGTTTACGCTGGAACATCGCATCCGCGAGCGGAAGCCGGTTATCGGCATAGATCGGAAGAGCACACGTCTGAACTCCAGTCACGTGGCCTTATCTCGTATGCCGTCTTCTGCTTGAAAAAAAAAAATATACATATCATTGACATAATAGTGAGACGCTCCTATA
>BQMV01000426.1 GCA_022181005.1 Anaerolineaceae bacterium
TCTCTGCCGACGGGAAAAAAATTGTAACGACTTCGAAGGACCAAACTGTTGGAATCTGGGCTGTGCCATCACCTTGATAAGAAACTCGCTTGTTTGCCTTAACTGGAATACAAAGCGACTGTCGCCTCGCAGGCGACAGTCGCTTTGTAAGTAGATCGTACTCTTTGTGTGTTCCGTTCCAAAACCAAGCAACTGTATCTTTTCGAGGAGACCCAAGGCTCTGTAACCCGATCCAATGCGAGCTGGATAAAGTGACTGGCTTTCTTACACGCGCTTGAAGAATAAACTTGGTTAAGTCTTGTAACAATAGCCATGTTAGATGTCGCTTTACTTCGAGTAATGATAGCGGCAGGAAATAATCACGAGATCTGTCTTTGATACCCCATAAACCAAACGGTGTTCGTCGTCAATTCGTCGAGACCAATAACCCGATAGATCCGCCTTCAATGCTTCGGGTTTTCCAATTCTCTCAAACGGTGTGCGTAATGTGTCTTTGAGCAGTTGGTTGATCCGTTTTAGCAACTGGCGATCTTTCTCCTGAAACCATGGATAATCCTCCCAAGCGGATTCGGTGAAGACCAGCCTCATGCCTCATCCAGTTCGCGCTCGGTTACCTTTCCTGCTTGCGCCTCCGCAATGGACTTCCGAAGACGCGCGGCGTTTGCAGGATTAGACAACAGGTAGGCTGTTTCCTGCCATGAATTGAATTCATCCAAAGAGAGAAGGACAATTTGCTGACCCGTTTCGGTCGTGATAATCGTCGGCTCGGCGTCTGAAAAGATCTTCTTGATCAGCGAGTCCAGATTTCGTTTTGCTTCGTTTACTGTCACCATGTTCATGGTTCACCTCTTGCAAGTGGTTCGTCGCTTGCATAGGGCGATTATAGCATTGTTGGGAATGATGGGAAACCGTCGAATTTACAAACCAAGAAACTCCCTCCTTTCTTCACACCGAATTCACAACCGACTCCTATACTCCGAGCATGATCATATTGTGTAGTCGACGTTCTCTAACGTCGACGCCTGCGCTAGAGAGCGCTGGCTAACAATGTTCAAACAAAAAGGAGTAAACATGAACGGAAAAATAGCGCTACGTGTCGTCTCAGGGTTGGTCTTGCTTGTGGTCATCGCCGCCATTGGGTTCTTCGCGTTTCAGGCAGGCGTTGCCAAAGGTTCGCCGATCACCATCGAAGCGCCTTCGGGCGAAACGATGCCCATGCCGTATCCGCATTACGGGCATGGATATAGGATGCGCGGACATCATCCATTCGGCTTTGGCTTCGGATGCTTGATTCCCATCTTCGGTGTGCTACTGCTCGTCCTCGCGCTCAAGTCGTTCCGCATGATGATGTGGGGTCCGCGCTGGGGCTGGGGAGGTCGTCATGGCTGGGGCGAGCACAACGTCCCGCCGATGTTCGATGAGTGGCACAAGAAAGCGCACGGCGAATCGACCGAAGAGAAGAAGGAATAAGAACGTATAATTACCGTGAGGCGGCAAGATTTTCCGCCTCACGGTCTTTCCACTTTTCGCCTTCTTCATCAACGAAAGTAGAGAGTGGAAAGTCAACCATCCCTCAGCCCATGAAAACCATCCTCGTTGTAGACGACGAACCCAAGATCACCCAACTTG
>BQMV01000427.1 GCA_022181005.1 Anaerolineaceae bacterium
GTCTAATAGGTTGGAGAGAGGATATAGCGTTGAGTCTTTGCTTCTTTCTGTATACTTATGCTTTTTTTTTTTTCATGATCCGGCGACCACCGAGTTCTACACTCTTTCCCTACACGACGCTCTTCCGATCTAGACACATCGTTTCTTAATCCTCTCCCTGCCGCTGACCTTGCTCGCTTTCTACTGCTTTATCGCGCTTGGCTTTGAAACTTTCGCGCGCGACCGAGCGTTGGATCGCGTCACGTTTCTCACTCGCCTCGGCTGGGAACGTGCGGCAGCGTTGCATCCTCTCCTTATAGTATTCGCGTATCTTGCTTTTATGCTGACTTCGCTTTTCGGCGTAGCGTTCTCGGTGATTTGGCCCGTATTCCTTACATTGCCCTTCGCAGTTCTTGAAGTCGTTCTGTTGCGAAACGTCAGCCTGGGCGCGAAACCCAATTGGAAATTGTTGCGCGCCTCCGCGTTGACTGTCTTTGGGTTGGCGGTTTATTTCCTGATGTTTACGCTCTGGCTGCGCTGATGCGCTATTGTTCGAAGGGTTCTATCGCCTTAACGGATTAATTGCATTGCTGTAATCATCACTACTGCGCCGCCGACTGCGACTAAAAATCCCATCACGCTGAATCCCTCGGGGACCGCGATGCCCAGCGTGCTCATGATCCCCGCGCCGATGAACGCGCCGAGAATCCCAACGATGATATTCGCTACCGCGCCCATCTTGCGGTTCTTGCCTGTGATAATGCTGGCTACCCAGCCCGCCAGCGCCCCGAAAATTAACCATGCGATGAAATTGATCATTTTTCTCTCCGTAATGAATTTGTTATGTCAATTCTAAATCAAACTTACTAAAAAGGATTTTGAGATTCTTTGTGCGCTTTGTGTCTTAAGGCGCTCTTTGCCACGGCAACTTCCCCAAATCCACATTCCCGCCGCTGAGGATCACTCCCACTTTCAACCCCGCGAGATCAACTTTCTTTTCCCACAACACCGCCACTGCCACCGCAGACGATGGCTCGATGACGATCTTCGCGCGTTCCCAAATAAATTTCATTGAATCAATGATTCCCTGCTCGCTCACGGTGACGATTCGCTCCACGCGCGATTGAATGATCGCAAACGTTCGTTCGCTCAGCGACGTGAGTAAACCATCCGCGATTGTGTTCGGATGTTCCGACGGCAACACGTTCCCCGCTTGCAGTGAGCGGAACGCGTCATCAGCCATTTCGGGTTCGCCGCCCAGCACGCGGATTCCCTTTTTGGTTTCCGTCGCCGCGATGGACGTGCCGCTCAACAATCCGCCTCCGCCGACAGGCGCGATGACCGCGTCGAGGTCGGGGATTGAATCAAGCAGTTCGAGCGTGGCAGTTCCCTGTCCCGCGATGACGCGCTCGTTGTCAAACGGGTGGATGACCGCCGCGCCAGTCGCTTCCGCCACACGACGGAGAGTCGCTTCGCGCGCCTGTACAGTTGGTTCGCAGTAGGAAATTTTTCCTCAATACCCAGCCACCGCGTCCTTCTTCACCTGCGGCACGTTCTCAGGCATGAC
>BQMV01000428.1 GCA_022181005.1 Anaerolineaceae bacterium
TGTTGCGCGGCGGCTCGTTCAACAATAATCATAGGAATGCCCGCTGTGCGAACCGCAACAGGAACAACCCGAACAACCCCAACAACAATAGGGGCTTTCGGGTTGCGTCCTCCCACATCATTACACTTAATGTTTTTGCGTTATGCCAGAAATGCGAACAGGCTACGGCTTGTCCGTCGAGGCTTTTTTGATGGCTGGATGATGTCCTGGCTGACCGTTCCCCTCTCCATGTGGGAGAGGGGTGAGGTTGGGCAAATATAAAAAAGTCCCGCAACCTGAGCCTTGCTCCGTTGCGGGACAAATTTTTGATCCTTCTGATTATTTCGGCATCGCCGAGATCAACGCGCGCAACGCGGTATTGACCGCCTCCGTTATCTTGAAGATCTTTGCCACATCGGGGTCAATTACGGCGACCAGCGGCGCGTCCTTCATGTGGCTGGTAAACCGATTCGGCTTGGCTTTCTGGTAATCGAAACGGTACTCCGAAGCCATTTTATGAGTTTTGCGAAATTTGGGAGCAAATGCTTTCATAAATCTTCTGGCTTCAAACCTGTCACTTTCGCCACCCTTGCCAGCATTTTCGGTCCGATTTCATCGCCATCGTGAAAGGCAAAGACCACATCCTGCCAGCCTTGCCTTTCCAGAATTTTGTGCGAGCCTGTTTGTCGTTTGACGCGCCAACCGATTCGTTCGAGCGCGGCTAACAGTCTTTTTGCTTTGACAGATTTCCAATTGCTCATGCGGCGGCAAATGAGAACATCAAAGCGGGGACGGCTTCGCCGTTTTCGAGTCGGTCCGCCACCACGCGCAATGCCAATGCTTGCGCGCGGGCGACGGCATCGTCGGGGTCTTTGCCGTAGGTCAACACGCCGGGAATTTCCCTGACCTCCGCCAGCCAGCGACCATCTTCTTCTTGCTCATACTCGACAGTAAACGTCATTTCGTCCTGCCTTTCTCTTGAGGCATTATACCGCCGACTCGCTACTTCCTCTTTTTCCCTTTCCCCTCTCGCGCCTTCTTAACCATCTTCTTCCCCTTCGCCGAAGACTTCTTCACAGAAGACTTTGCCTTCTTCGCAACCACCTTCTTCTTCGGTTTTGCAGAAGCCTTTTTAGCCGCTACTTTCCTCTTTCCTCTTTCCTCTTTCATTTCACCCACAAACCTCTCCGCCTCCCAAGCGACATTGACCGAGACCACTTCCTCGCCAGCCTTCACTTCCACAACCACATCACCCTTCGTGGCGGCGCGTTTGCGTAGACTTGCCGCATCTAAACGAGTTGACTTCGGCGCGCCCTTGCTCAAATGGATGGTCGCCATGTGATTCGGTTTGCCCGTCACCACGCCGACCAACTTTTCTTTGCTTGAAACTTCCCACGCGATGACGCCCTTGCCGTAGCGTCCTTGTGTGGGGAATTCTTTTTCTTCGACGCGTTTGGCTTTGCCATCGTTCGTGAGCAGGAACACTTCACCTTCGGAGGGCAACACTTCCGAGATCGGAAGAGCACACGTCTGAACTCCAGTCACG
>BQMV01000429.1 GCA_022181005.1 Anaerolineaceae bacterium
CCCGCGCTGATGGGAAGCAGAAGAGAAACGGCAACGCCGAACACCAACAACACAGCCAGCAGATAAATTTCCGCGCTATGCAAGTGTTTATTTTCAAGAAAAAGATTTCTTATCCGTTCTTTCAATGCGATAGCCTTTGTAGCCTGTGCCGCGAATCTTCCGACTCATGAATATAATTGTACCTTATGCAAAATAACACTTTTTAGGGATACAATGAGAAGTATAGGAGGAACCCATGCCCGCCTCTAACTCACAAACCTACATCGTCAACGACCAGCCCACCGAAAGGGACTCGCTCGACTTCACGCCGTACGTCGAAACCCTCGCGGATATTATCCAGACAGGCAACACGCCGTTGACCATCGGTGTGTTCGGCGGGTGGGGATCGGGTAAGACCTCGCTGATGAAGATGGTGAAGAACCAATTGCCGAAGAAATTCACGGTGGCATGGTTCGACGCGTGGAAGTACGACAAAGAGGAAACTCTTTGGCGCGCGTTCCTTTTGAATGTGTTGTTTGCCGTTGAAGAAAAAAGCGGGGAGACCGAAGAACTGAAAACTCTCAAAACAATGCTCTATCGCGGACTGGAATTCGAGAAGACAGGCGGCGTGACCATTGACCTCGCCAAACTCGGCGCGAAAGTTGCCGAAGGAGCGATTCAAATTGGGCTGTCGTTTATTCCCCCGCTGGCGACGCTGGCGGATATGGCGAAGGAACTGCAAAAATCAGGCAAGGGAAGTATCGAGGGCGGATTCGAAAGCGCGATCCAACGCGAACGGACAAAGATTTACGTGGAGCAAGTTCGTTCGCTGGAACAGTTTCAGGAAAAGTTTGCCACGTTGATCAAATCGTATATTTCTCCGAACCGCCTTGTCGTGTTCGTGGATGATCTCGACCGCTGTCTTCCCGAAAAAGCGATTCAAGTGCTCGAAGCGATCAAACTATTTCTCGATGTGCAGGATTGCGTGTTCGTGCTCGGCATTGACCAGGACGTGATCGCGCGCGGCATCGAGATGAAGTACAAAGATGTCAAAGATAAAAAAGACGCGGAGGGCAAACCGCAGTTCACCATCGAAGGCATCAAATATCTCGAAAAGATCATCCAACTGCCGTTCCAAATCCCGCCTGTGATTCAAGACGACATGGGCAAGTTTGTAGAAGGACTGAGCGGCGAATGGGCGCACGAGGATTGTCACAAAGTATTCGCCGAGGGATTAGGCGATAACCCGCGCAACATCAAACGCACGGTCAACACGTTTTTGATGCTCTCGAAACTGGCGGAGAAACGCAAAGAAAAATTGAAGGAAGCCGTCAAGCCGATCCGTTTGGCGAAGGTGGTTGCCATTCAAGCCGCGCATCCTGATCTGTTCAACTTGCTCTTGAAAGAAGAGCCGCGCTACTTGCGCGAATTGGAAGAATACTACCTCGCCGAAGCATCGCAGGAGCGAAAAATGGAAAAAGGTGAGGCGAGCGCGCAGGCTGTGGGCGAAAAAGCTGCAGCACGGGTCGAACCC
>BQMV01000430.1 GCA_022181005.1 Anaerolineaceae bacterium
CAAGCAGAAGACGGCATACGAGATAAGGCCACGTGACTGGAGTTCAGACGTGTGCTCTTCCGATCTCTTCGAGTCTTTCCCAGCCCCAACCTGATTCTCTTACTCGAGCCAGCACATAAGCGAAGAGGATCAGCGCGCCTGTGATAAGTATGTCCCACGTGTTGAGGAAGGCAAGCCCGCCGATGAGCAGGGTAATGATGAAGAATCCCGTCTTACTGATGTTCAGTCGCGCAAAATAGAGATCCGTCCTCCCTTTGAAGCCGCCGAGGAAGAGGTTCAACGCCACAGCCACCGCCAACAGAACGAACGGTATCGCCAATACATGCGGATGCAAATCACTGAGGATGAACGAGAAGGCGGGGAACTCGTCAATGACATCGCCCGTCCAGTTGCCGCGCAGATCATGATCTTGAACCACACGCGAGGCGCGCCACCACCACAAGTAGCGGTCGGGGATCCATCCGAGCGGTTGGGTCGGCGCGTCGCGCAGTTCGGGGAGGTCGAGCCACGTCCAGAAATTTTTTCCTTCGGTCCAAAACAGTCCAAGCCGGTGGAGGACTTCGAGAAAGCCTGCGGCGTTGCTCACCAAAAGTAAAAAAAGCGGGGCAAGCAAAGGAAAGAAGAAAGAAGAAAGAGGATTGTCTGACCTTTGACCTGCAACCTTCGACTTTTGACCATAAGCCAACAGGTTATACAAAATCCCATACGCGCCGACGGCGGAGAGGGCGAAGATGAGCGCGATCATCAAGTTGAAGGCGGCGGTGGCGGGTGTGCCGGTCATCGTCGCCAGCATGGACGTCATCACATAGCCGAAGTAGTAATAGGAAATGGAATATCCCGAAAGCCACAGATCGCGCGGAGGAAAGGTCGGCGAGTTCATGATGCCTTGGATCATCATCAATTCCATCGGCTTTTCGGTGCCAAGGATCTCCGGGCTCGTCGAACGGATGAACGCCATAAGGGCGAAGGCTAGGAGGAAGAGAATTTCGGTTGTGATGATGAGGGGTTTATTTTGTTTGAGCCAATCAGTGAGTTCGGTATTTCGTGCTGCGTATTGCGTAAAGAACGCGTATCCGCTTAAACCAGCAAGCACGAGCAGCCCCAGCAACAATCCGCCGATGTCATTTTGGGCGATGTGGAAGGAGGCGAGGAGCCAGAAGGCGTATCCCCAGATCAACAAGCCGAACGCGCGCGCGAGGGTGTATCCGCGATCTTTCAACGCGGGGAAGATATGATACGCGAGGGGAAAGGTCAGCCAGCCGAGGAGGGTGGAGAGGATGTACCAGAGGAGGAAATAAAGCATGGGGAATACAACTTACCTTAAAAATAAATTTCCGTCATTGCGAGGAGGACAAAGCCCGACGAAGCAATCTCCGTCACTGTAGCAAAGCCTGATACTCACGGGGATTGCTTCGCTTCGCTCGCAATGACGGGTTGAAATTAGAGATTATACGGCGGGACGAAGACATCGTCCGCGTTGCGTTCCATGTCCAGCGTTTTCACGACCGTGAGATCGGAAGAGG
>BQMV01000431.1 GCA_022181005.1 Anaerolineaceae bacterium
CTCGTGCATGCTCCGCGCGAGGGATTCGTACGTTTCATCCAACAATTCGAGATGACCAAACGTAACTTTGAATCCTTTGCGAAGTGACTGGCGCGGGTGTTTGGGATGTTGATGACCAAATGTTTGCATCAGGTCTTCGGGATCGGATGGGAGGTAAAGCAAACAAGTAGAGTAAATGGGATTTTGAATCCACAACGAGAGAGGCGCGTTGTTATCTTCCATAAATCGAACGACGGCATATTCAACGTTCAATTCATCCGCTAGTTTCTGGGCTTCGTTCAAAAGTCCATCGCGCGCTTCGGTGGAGGAGAATGCAAATCCGCCAAACGAGCCGAACGGGGACGTTGCCAGATAATTCCCAAAGATGGGATGTTGGACGTGTGTGAGAGTGAGGATGCCCGTCACTTCATTATCTTGCACGGCTTCAAAGCGATAGGTTTCGGAGCCGTAGATTTTTTTTACCAGTTGAGTCCATGAATCAAGCGCGGTGAACGTCGCGGCAAACGAAAGCGACTCTGGCACGCGCAGAGGAGATTCGGGGGATAATTTTTTGATATGAAGATTATTCATTTGCCAGCAAAACGTCCCGAAGGGTTGGATTGCGCAACAGTGTTCTTCACAAAAACCTTCGGGACGATTTCAACCTTTCAACGCAATCATCTCATCAAGATACGATCTCAACGATGACGTCGGGAAACTCTTGAGCAGGTCGCGCAGGAACGGGGATTTGTCCCAGAGAAAAGGGACGAGGTGTGGATTCCGAATCAGGTCACGAGTGAGGCGGGAAGAGGAGCCAGAGTCCACTAGCTCGTAGGGGTGCATAATGATGACGGGCGAATGTCCGCGCTTGAGTTCTTCCTCGAGGATGGAAAGAATGCGACGAGCGAGAAATCCGATACTGAAACTGGAACCGTACGGGAATTCTCCGCCGAGTAAAAGTTTGAACGAAAAATCGCGCGGCGCGATGAGGTCTTCGTGCGCGTCTCTTGTGCGCCATGTGCTGACGGGAATCTCCCACATGTTGCCTTTTTTCAACAACGTTCCCGCAGGCGCGTAAATGGACGAACTGTATGCAAAGCCGAACGATTCGAGAAGTGGATATGCCTGCTCGCTGATGCCGACCATCGGCGCGCGATAGCCTTGCACGTTGTATTGCGCGCACCACGATTGCGAATCGCGCAAGTCATCTGCCAGTTGATCCACTTTCACCAGCGGACGATGGAACTGGCAATGCAGACCGAGCTCGTGACCTGCATCTACAATTTTTTGCGGCACCTCAGGATACCACTCCGCGATCTCGCCGACGAGATAAATGCTGGCTTTGGAATCGCCGAGTTGGTCGAGGATCGAATCGATGGCACGGGAGGTGAATCCGCCGTCCATGCCGCGGCGCAACGCCGCATCGCGGATGCGATCGTAACGGCGGAACAACGCGAAGACGGGTTCGTAATCTATGCTAAGTAAAACTCTAGGCGAAGTTGACATCGGGGAG
>BQMV01000432.1 GCA_022181005.1 Anaerolineaceae bacterium
TTTTCAAAGATCATCAAGCATGTTTTGTTGGCGGCTCTCACAGTACTAGTAGCCGCTGGCGCAATTGCGCCCAATGTATTGAACATACCGCTGGCATGGCAACCCTGGTTATTCCTCAGCTCCATCTTTTGGTTTTTCGCTTACTTTACAGGAACCTTTAACTCATGAAAACACAACTTCGCCCCGCGCTGGTTATGCTGGCGCTTCTTACCCTGATCACGGGAGTCGTGTATCCGCTCGCTGTGACGGGCATTGCCCAACTTGCGTTTCCTCATCAAGCCAACGGCAGTCTCATCGTCATTGATGGAAAAACGTACGGCTCGGAATTGATCGGTCAGAATTTCGACGACCCGAAATATTTCTGGGGTCGGCTTTCAGCCACAGCGGTAACTCCGTATAACGCTTTCGACGCTGAGACGCTCACCGCCTCCTCTGGCTCAAACTATGGTCCCTTGAACCCTGCTTTGATAGAAGCCGTGCAAGCAAGGATTGACGCCCTGAAAGCGGCTGACCCCGACAACACGCTTCCGATCCCAGTGGACCTGGTCACCGCTTCGGGGAGCGGACTCGACCCCCACATCAGCGTGGACGCGGCGTTGTATCAGGCTGGTCGTGTGGCATCCGCCCGCGGGTTGAGTGAAGCGGATGTCGTCGCGTTGATTAATCAGCACACCGAAGGTCGTCAGTTTGGTTTTCTGGGCGAGCCGCGAGTCAATGTATTGTTGTTGAATCTGGCGTTGGATGAATTGAAATGAACTTCCAGAATCGACGATCAGACCGTTCGATTCAAGACCAGCAGTGATTGCGTGTAAGGAGTTGACGTGAACATATACACTATTTTGCAGTATGTGTTTTTTCTGGGGGTTGTGCTGGCGCTTGTCATACCATTGGGGTGGTATATGCAACGCGTCTTCGATGGCGAAAAAACGTGGCTCGACCCGGTTTTGCGTCCGGTGGAGAGAATCATCTACCGTGTGGCAGGCGTGAATCCCACAGAGGAAATGTATTGGAAGGGTTACTCTGTTGCGTTCGTTCTCTTCGGTCTTTTCGGAACCCTGCTGCTCCATCTCATTTTGCGGATCCAGCCATTCCTGCATACGTTCGACCCAGCCTTTCAACCTGCGCCGCTCTCTCCCGACCTTGCCATGAACACCGCCATCAGTTTTTCGACAACCACCACCTGGCAGGCGTATGGCGGCGAAACAACCATGAGTTATTTCAGCCAGATGGTGGGGTTGGCGGCTCAAAATTTTATGGCAGGCGCGGCTGGGCTTGCGGTTGGGATCGCCTTTATTCGCGGCTTAACTCGTCAACGCACGAACAGGCTGGGTAACTTTTGGGTAGATGTGACTCGAGCATCGCTGTGGGTACTTCTCCCTATCGCTGTGATTGGAAGCCTGCTTTTGGTGTGGCAAGGCGTTCCTGTCAATTTTCTTCCTTATCAAACTT
>BQMV01000433.1 GCA_022181005.1 Anaerolineaceae bacterium
CTCAAGCTTTGCGCGACCATTCTTGAGATAAACGCGCGTTGGCACAATCGTCATGCCTTTGATGCGGGTGTTGTTCCACAGCTCGCGAATTTGCTTTTTGTGGAGCAGGAGTTTGCGTTTGCGTTTGGGGTCGTGGTTGAAGCGGTTGGCTTGCTCGTATGGAGCGATATGCGCTTCGACCAGCCAGGCTTGTTCGCCGGCTTCGATCTCCACATAAGATTCTTGGATGCTGACCTGTCCTGCGCGAATGGATTTGATCTCGCTGCCTTGCAGGACTAGTCCCGCTTCGAAGCGTTCGAGCAAGAAATATTCGAATCCTGCCTTGCGATTTGTCGCAACGACTTTAATATTCTCCGTCATGATTTTATGTTACCACATCGCGATTTCGAGCGCTTTCGCAAAACAGGAATAGCGTCGTCGCGCAGCCCTCTATCATATAATCTTTCCTCTTGGTACAATTGCAATATCTCACCTCAGGAAGGTCGTCGTGATCAATCAACTCTATCAGGATAACTCCCCTTACATGGCATCTGCTTGGAGTCGCATCTTCAACTTCATCGCCGACCGCGCCGAGGGAGCGTACATCTACACCGATGATGGGCGCAAACTGCTCGACTTCACCTGCGGCATCGGCGTGACGAACACGGGTCACTGCCACCCGAAAGTCGTCGAAGCGATTCGTGAACAGGCAGGTAACTTCATCCACGCGCAGGCGAACATCGTCATCCATAAGCCGATGCTTCAACTGATCGAAGAACTGCGGAAAATTTCTCCACCTTCGATTGATTCGTTTTACTTCGCCAACTCAGGCGCGGAAGCGTTGGAGAACGCGGTCAAGATTGCCAAAGTTGTGACGGGCAGACCGAACGTGATTGTCTTCAATGGCTCGTTCCATGGGCGGACTCACGCCACCATGTCGCTGACCACGTCCAAGACGATCTACCGTGCGGGATTCGCTCCGCTCATGGCGGGAGTGTACGTCGCGCCGTTTCCGTACGCGTATGCAATGAACATGACCGAAGAACAAGCCAGCCAACATTGCCTCGAACAACTCGAATACCTGCTCGCCTCGCAGACCGCGCCGAAAGAGACCGCCGCGATTCTGATCGAGTCCGTTTTGGGCGAGGGCGGATACGTTGTCCCGCCGACATCGTTTATGAAAGGACTGCGCGAGATTTGCGACAAGCACGGAATCATGCTCATCTTCGACGAGGTCCAATCGGGGTTTGGCAGAACAGGGAAGTGGTTCGCACTCGAACACTTTGATGTTGTGCCAGACATCATCACCGCCGCCAAGGGAATCGCCTCAGGTATGCCGCTTTCGGGCGTCTTCACGCGGACGGACATCATGAAGAAAGTGGACACTGGCTCCATCGGCGGCACGTACGGCGGGAACGCCATCGCCTGCGCGGCGGGA
>BQMV01000434.1 GCA_022181005.1 Anaerolineaceae bacterium
CTGACGATGCGAAGGCGTTCATCGAGTCGCATGGCGGCAAAGTGACCGACAGCGTCAGCAAGAAGACGAGTTATTTGGTGCTGGGCGAAAACCCAGGGTCGAAATTCGATAAGGCGAAGGCATTGGGGGTGAGAATCATCGGCGAAGCAGAATTGAAGAAGTTGGCGAAATAATCCCGAAGGGATGAAATGATTCTAGCCATGGCGCAATACGTATCAAATCCCGAAGGGATGGCATAATTCGTCCGAAACCTATGACACCCCTTCGGGGTTCGGAATTAATGAAATTCTTTTGCTATAAAAATACCATCCCTTCGGGATTGCTTGAACATAAAAACCCCGAAGGGGTGCAATGATTATGGATTTGGCGTAGGAAGAAATCAAATCCCGAAGGGATGACATAATTCATAACCAACGGAGGTAGCCATGGCAGGCACATATTCCCAAATCTACATCCAGATCGTCTTCGCCGTGCAGGGACGCCAGAATCTCCTCCAAAAAGAGTGGCGGCAGGAAGTGTTCAAATATATGGCGGGAATCATCAAGAACAAGGGACAGAAGCCGATCATCGTCAACGGCGTGAAAGATCATGTGCATGTTTTCGTTGGGTTGAAACCCGCGCTGGCGATCTCTGATCTGGTACGAGACATCAAGAACAATTCATCCAATTTCATCAATGACCACGCGTGGATCAAAGGCAAGTTCAATTGGCAGGAAGGTTATGGGGCATTTTCGTACGGACATTCGCAGATCGGGGATGTGTCCAATTACATTTTGAATCAGGAACGGCATCACGCCAAACAGACGTTCAAAGATGAATACATGGAATTCCTCAAAAAGTTCGAGATCGAGCATGATGTGAAGTATTTATTTGAGTGGATCGAGTAAGCCGATGACCCCGAAGGCGGTGTATTGAGTTTGTCGAAATAGGTCAAATGATTCTAGATTTATCATGCGCAATGTTTCCAACCCCGAAGGGGTGTCAGAATATCATCCCTTCGGGATTTGAATCAATTCATTTACGGCATTTCTATAAAAATACCATCCCGTTGGGATTGAAACCCATGCGCTGAAAAATGCTGTGATACAATCCCGCCGTTGACACAAAGGACGCCTTGGGGGAGCAGTGAGCCTTTGTGAAATTACTTTTTTCGGAGAACAATCTATGCCAAGAAGAAGTCTCGCTCGCCTGTACAAGGACGAGTTCACTGGCTATTCGCTTGCCAAATTTCAACAGGACTTGCTCGCGGGTCTCACGGTTGCGGCGGTGGCGTTGCCGCTCGCGTTGGCGTTCGGAGTCGCCTCGGGCGCGACCGCCGCGGCGGGACTCGTCACCGCCACCCTCGCGGGCTTCGTGATGGGAGCGCTCACGGGCGCGCCGTTCCAGATCAGCGGACCCACAGGCGCGATG
>BQMV01000435.1 GCA_022181005.1 Anaerolineaceae bacterium
TAACTTTAGTATTCAACTTCACGCGCGAGTTTGTGACTTTATCACTCAAGGATTATCAACAGCTTCTCATCCTCATCCTTGCAGGTTTACTCGGCTTTGTGTTGACCTCTAAAGAAAGAGACATCAACATCCCCAAAACCCTCGCCCTCGGACTTGGCATCTTCGCGCTCGCAATTCTCCTCGTCGCCGCGTCGTTGACTCCCAGCGCCTACATCGAGCGCGGACTCCCCATCCTCCGCACGCAGATCATCCCGCGTCACATCATGGTCTTCGCCTTTGTCGCGCTCGGCTGGGTCGGCGGATATTCCCTCCGCCAACTCTACGCGCCGACTTGGTTGCAGACTACAGCGACCGTTGTTTTGCTGATCACACTTATCTTTCCGATTTTCACAATTTATAATTCCTCAAAATATATTCCCGTCTACAGTCAACGCGCCCAACTCTGGGATGAACGTGAAGCGACGATCCTCTCCGCCATTGAGAATGGTCAAGACCGCGTCGAAGTCCTCGCCATAGACGGCGCGCCCGTCGGCGGCATCCGCGACTTCGACCCGCGCGGCAAAAAAGGATATTGGATCACGCTCTGCGCCGCCGATTACCATCATATTAAATTACAGGTCGTTCTTCCGTGAACATTGTCGCGCTCGTCCCCATGCGCCATCATTCTCAGCGCGTGCCAGGCAAAAATTATCGTCCGCTGGCTGGCAAGCCGCTGTTCCATCACATCATCGAGACTTTGCTCGCCGTGCCGCAGATCAATCAAATTGTCGTGGATACCGACTCAATCGAAGTGACGGATGGCTTGAAGCGACATTTCCCTTCGGTGAACATCATCGACCGCCCCGACTCCCTGCGCGCCGACGATATGCCGATGAACGAGATTTTGATCCACGATACAGGCTTGTTCCCCGCCGATTTCTATTTTCAAACCCACAGCACGAATCCTTTGCTGAAATCCGAATCGATTTCAAAGGCGATCCAATTACTGCTTACCAATTATCCCAATTGCGATTCTTTGTTTTCCGTCACCCGTCTCCAAACCCGCCTCTACGACAAAGATGGCAAAGCGCTAAACCATAACCCAAAGGAATTAATTCAGACGCAAGACTTGCCTCCCGTGTACGAAGAAAATTCCTGCATGTATATTTTCACCCGCGAGAATTTGTTCGCCAAACGACATCGCATCAGCGACAAACCGCTTATGTTCGAGATCAGCGCCGACGAAGCATGGGATATTGACGAAGAACTTGATTTCGCCATCTGCGATTTTCTATTGAAAAGGAAATATACGCATGAATAACAAGGAGCAAACGCAATGAAATACCGCGTCCTATTAACCGCACCGTATATGATCCCATTTGTGGATCGTTTCAAACCTGTCTTCGACAAA
>BQMV01000436.1 GCA_022181005.1 Anaerolineaceae bacterium
GAGTTAGACGATCAGCGATTCCCTCGTAGCGTTTCTTCAATTCGTCGGCGAGTTTATTCTCCTCTATCACCAAACAAAACTCGTTCAACATTTCATCCGTGATAAGCATTGGCATCTCAGCCCATTCACCCTTCGCCGCGTGCGCGGACAAGGTCTCCGCGACGCCAGTCCAGCCGTGTAAGTCCATGACGGGACGGTAGGATGGAGTTGACGCATAAAACGAAATCTGCGCGCGGGCGAAGTTCATCTCCTCGGGAGTCGTCGCAACGAACGCGGTCACCGAAACGGATACATCTTTTCGTTTGCGGTCTGTATTTTTTGCGCCCGCTTCAATCGCAGGCAACATCACTTCCCTCAAATAACGCGGCGTATTAAATGGATGCACAAGGAATCCCTCGCACATTTCTCCCGCAAGCTTTGCCAAGCCTATGTTGACTCCAGCAATATAAATTGGGATTAACGATTCCCCTCTCCCCGCGGGAGAGGGGTTAGGAGTGAGGGCGAGAGGCGGCGGCTGAAAAAACGGCGACATCAACGTCACCTTGTAATACTCCCCGCGAAAATTCAACTTCGTGCCGTTCTGCCAGCAATCCCAAAACGCGCGGATGACTTGGATCTGCTCGCGCAATTTCTTCACAGGCGACTCGGGCCACGCCTGACCGAACCTCCGCTCGATGTGGGCTTTCACTTGTGTGCCAAGCCCGAGGATGAATCGTCCGCCCGATTGCGCGGCTAAGTCCCATGCGGTGTAGGCGAGGTTGGCGGGCGAACGCGCGAAGGAAACTGCGACAGCCGTCCCGAAGTGAAGACGCGTCGTATGTTCGGCGATCAACGCGCAGGGCAGGAACGGATCATGTTGAGTCTCCTGAGTCCACAGCGCGTCGAATCCGATTTCCTCCGCGGCTTTCGCGATCGCGGGGACGTCTTTCAATCCAGTGGGTGGTAATCCAGCATCAAGTTTCATAAAGCCTTCATGTCGTTGCGAGCGTAGCGAAGCAATCTCCTGTTATCAAAAGTACTCTCGTTCGAGGAGATTGCTTCGTCGGACTTCGTCCTCCTCGCAACGACATCAATCAAGCAGATACGCCATGATCCAATTCGTCGTCGCGTTCAACCCGTCCATGTGCGCGCGTTCGTAATTGTGCGACGCATCAATGCCAGGACCGATCAACGCCAGCGCCACCTCCCCCCCCCCGCGCCAAAACGCCTCGCCGTCCGAACCGTAAAACGGATACACATCGGTCTTATACGCGATGCCATGTTTCTCGGCGATCGCGCGCAACTTTTTATTCAAGCCCTCGTGATACACGCCGCCGCTGTCCTTGATGCACAACGTCGCGCTGAACTCGTCCGACTCCTGCCCCGCGCCGACGACCGCCATATCCACCGTGACCAACTCCGCAACCTCC
>BQMV01000437.1 GCA_022181005.1 Anaerolineaceae bacterium
CGTTTCGAAAACGAGATGTTGCCGCGGGATGATCGCATACATGGGCGGCTGAACCTCGAAAACATCATGATCGAAGGTTCGCGTCAATTGCGTGAATGGGAACAATTGCAAGATGAGATTCCCAGTATGGATATGGCGCTGAAGTTTACCGACCGCCCGTTGAAGAACCTCAACCTCAGCGTGGAAGAGTGGCGCGTCGTTTCTTTCATCAATCCGAAGAATTCCATCAACCAGATCGCGCGCACCAATAAGATGAGCGATTTGGATATACGGCGGATCGTTTATGGGCTGTTGCAGGCTGGATTGGTGGAGATTGTGCGCCCCGAAGGAATGATTGTGCCGCAAAGCCCGAAGATGTTCCCGACACAGGATAAAGAAGAGCAGAAATCATTAGTGAATAAATTAATTGGGCGTATTCGCTCACTCTAATCGCATTGGCGGAAGGATTTATTGATTATGCAAACGGTCAAAATGGTTGTTACAGGACCCTTTAGCGCAGGCAAGACAGAATTCATTCAATCGGTCAGCGAGATTGACGTTGTCTCGACCGAGCGCAGAATTTCCAACGCAGCCGAGCGCTCCGTGAAAGAAGCGACTACGGTCGCTATGGATTTCGGACGCATTACGGTAAATGAAGACCTCGTCTTATATCTGTTTGGCACGCCGGGTCAAAAACGCTTCGATTTTATGTGGGAGATCCTTTCGGAAGGAATGCTGGGCTTTATCGTGATGGTAGACAGCGCCCGTCCGGAGACCTTCCGCGAAGCGCGCTCCATCCTTGAAACCTTCCGCGCCTACGCGCCCACCCCTTATGTGGTGGCGGCGAATAAGCAAGACGCGGAAGACGCATGGGATATGGACGATATGCGCCACGCCTTAAGACTGGACAATAATGTGAAATTATTGCCCTGCATCGCCACCGATAAAGAGAAGGTGAAGAGCATTCTGATCGAATTGCTCACCAGCGTCTTAAGCGAACTGAAATAGCGCTTTGGCGATCGCCATATAGTCTCATGTCTTCCATTACCACCGACCAAGGGATTGTTCATTACGAGGTCTTCGGCCGCGGCAAGCCGGTCATCCTTTTGCATGGCTGGCTCGGTTCGTGGGGATTATGGCAAGAGACAATGGCGCACCTCGGCAAATATTACCGAACCTACGCGCTCGACTTCTGGGGCTTCGGCGAATCGGGTAAAAAGCGCGAAACTTATGCTATTCAAGATTTTGTCAGTTTAGTCAATCAATTCATGGAACAATTGGGCATCTCGCGCGCTCCGCTGGTCGGCCACAGCATGGGCGGCACAGTGAGTCTTTCGGTTGCAATCCGTTACCCCGAACGAGTGAGCAAAGTGGTTGTGATCGGCTCTCCGATCATG
>BQMV01000438.1 GCA_022181005.1 Anaerolineaceae bacterium
ATGTAAACGTCGGCGTAAGGCTCGGCGTAAATGAAGGGACGAGCGTCAAAGACGGCGTATTCGACGCTGGCTGAAAATTCGTTGGGGAGGGCTGCGGGGTTATCGTCTCCGTCGGCGTCGGAGTAAAGGTCGGCGTATCGGTGGCGGTGCCGGTCAAAATGAGCGGCGTAACGCTGACAGTCGGGATGTGAAGCGTTTCCGTCATCGTCGGCGCGATAAAAGAAGTTTCCGTCGGCGTGGGTGTGGCTGTTTTGACATCAGGCGCGAGAGCTAGCGCTAACCATCCCACGCAATAGCAAGGCACGGTGGCAAGAACAACGCTGATCAATGTAAGACGGCGACGGTTAGTCGCGTTGGAGGTTTCGTACATAGCGGTTCGATTATAATCCATCGTACATGATTCCTCTTCGTTTATTCATCTCAGGCTTTCTCTCCTATCGCGATCCCGTTGAGTTGGATTTCGAGACGTTCGATTTGGCATGTATTTCGGGGCAAAACGGCGCGGGAAAATCGTCTCTGCTTGACGCGATCACATGGTGTCTTTTTGGCGAGGCGCGCGGCAAAAACGCCGATGTGATTAATTTATACGCGGATGTGAAAGCCGCTGAAGCGGTCCTCGCGTTCAAACACGAAGAAAATACATATCGCGTGCAACGGACGTTGCCGCGCGGAAAAAGCACGATATTGGAGTTTCAGATTCAGAGCGGCAATTCATGGAAGCCGCTCACTGAAAAAACAGCCCGCGAAACGCAAGCGCGCATCGAACAAACATTGCGGCTGGATTACGAGACGTTCGTCAACGCATCGTTCTTTTTGCAAGGCAAAGCGGATCAGTTCACACAACAGACTGCGAGCAAGCGCAAAGAGGTCCTGAGCGCCGTCCTCGGGCTTGAAATTTGGGACGAGTATAAAAACCGCGCCGCCGAACGAAGAAAGCAAATTGAGTCGGAGGTTGAGACGATTGACGGGCGCGTGGCAGAGATCGACAGGGAACTTGCAGAAGAAGAGCCGCGAAGGATTCGGCTGGGAGAACTCGAATCATCGCTGAAGCGGTTATCCGCGGCGCGCGAAGCGCAGGAATCTGCAATGAAAAATTTGGAACGAAACGCAGCGCTTGTGGAGGAGCAACGCAAGATGACATCTAGATTCGCGACGGGACTCGAACGCGCGCGCGCGGCTCTCGCGCCTTTGGAGAGTCGTCTTGATGAAAAAGAATCAGAGCGCGCATCGTACGCCGATCTGGTGAGTCGCGCAAAAGAGATCGAAGCGGATTTCAGGACATGGCAAAAAGCGCGCGAAAAGTTGGAAGCGTTGGATAAGGTCGCGTCTGAATTCCACGAAAATCAAAAAGAACGCGCTCCGTTACAGGAACGAATCGCGGTGGAAAAAACGAAGTTAG
>BQMV01000439.1 GCA_022181005.1 Anaerolineaceae bacterium
TTCTTCGGTAAACCCATAGACCGCGGCGGGCACGCCTCCAGCGAGGGGCTTGCCGAGGGTCAGGAAATCAGGTTGAAGGGCGAATGAAGCGGTGTATCCGCCTGGACTCGCGCAGATGGTGTGAGTCTCGTCAATGATAAGATACGTCCCATATTTTTTTGTGATCTCACGGAGCGCGTCGTGATAGCCCGCGTCGGGATGGATGATGCCGATGTTGGTCATCACAGGCTCGGCAAGGACGGCGGCAACGTCGCGAGCGGAGAGGGCGGTTTCGAGCGCGGCGATGTCGTTGAACTCGATGACCTTCGTCGTTTCGCGCGGATCAATTTGCGGACCCAGGTTGTTGGGGCGCGCGATCGGCGTGCCTTCTTCGTCGAGCGTGATGAAGGATTCATCCACCGAGCCGTGATAGCAATAATTGAAGACGAGAATTTTGGGGCGACCCGTGATGAGACGCGCCATGCGCAGGGAGAATCGATTCGCGTCGGTGGCGGTGAGGGCGAATTGCCAATAGGGAAGTTTGAATCTTCTTTGTAGTTCCTCGCCGACCCAGATCACATCTTCATACGGAAGCATGAGCGTGATGCCTTTTTGAATTTGTTCGGTGATGGCGCTCACCGTCGCGTCGGGCGAGTGACCCGTCATCGCGCCTGTGTCGCCGAGACAGAAGTCAATGTACTCGTTGCCGTCCACGTCGGTGAAGCGCGCGCCCTTTGCCGATTTGACGAAAACGGGAAACGAACCCGCCCAGCGGATCATCCACAACATCGGCACGCCGCCATGCAATGACTTGCGCGCGCGTTGATAGAGTTCGTGTGATTTAGGATGGGTTTTGTGGAAGAGAGATTCTTCGTTTTTCAATAACTGTTCGAGTTTGTTTCTATCGAGTATGTTCGCCATGATTTGCTTCTTCATTAGACCTCTTGCATAAGTTGACCTATAATTGACTTTCGCAAGAGGTCTATTTAACTTTTGACTATTTTACGGCTTCTTTCAACGCCTCACCAAATATGCTCAACCCATTATTGACCTGCTCGCTCGTTACATTCAACGGTGGAATCCAGCGCAGGGTGTTGTCGTAGGTTCCGCATGAGAGGAGCAACATGCCTTTTTCTTCGACGGAATGAATCACATCTTTCACCATTTGCTTTTCTTTGGCGCGGTTGCCGTTCGCGGTAAATTCCGTGCCGATCATCAGACCCTTGCCGCGCACATCGCCGATCTGCGGATATTCCTCCTGCAACTTGCGGAGTCCCGTCATCAGTTGGATTCCTTTTTCCGTCGCATTCTCCAGCATCTTCTCATCACGCATCGCGCGGATGGTGGCGACTCCCGCCGCGCAGGCGATGGCGTTCCCGCCGTACGTGCCGCCGATGGAGCCAGTGTCCACTTT
>BQMV01000440.1 GCA_022181005.1 Anaerolineaceae bacterium
TTTCATCTCTTTTATCTGTGGTTTATGACTAAAGCCGTTGTCGCCATGTCTGGAGGAGTGGACTCCTCCGTTGCCGCCGCCTTGCTCAAAGAGCAGGGCTATGAGGTCATCGGCATGATGCTCCGTTTGTGGAGCGAACCTGGCAAGGAAGAGTCGAATCGCTGTTGCACTCCTGATTCGATGGCGCAAGCGCGGCGAGTAGCGGCGCTGTTGGATATTCCATTTTATGTGATTGACGCCAAAGATGTCTTCCGCGAAACCGTTGTGGAATATTTTCTCGAAGGATATGCGCGCGGCGAGACGCCGAATCCATGCTTGGTCTGCAACCGCAAGATCCGCTGGACGTTTTTGCTCGATCACGCGCTCGCGTTAGGCGCGGACTTTATGGCAACGGGGCATTATGCCCGTGTGCGAAATGAAAATGGAAAAGTAGAGTTACTACGCGCGGTTGACCGTAATAAAGATCAATCTTATGTTCTGCATGTTCTCGATCAGGAAAAATTGAAGCACGCGTTGTTCCCTGTCGGCGAATTTACCAAGCCCGAAATTCGACAGATCGCTGAAAAGCACGGACTGCCAACCGCCTCGCGAAAAGATTCTCAAGATTTATGTTTTCTCGCGGGCGAAGATTATCGCAACTTCCTGCAACGCAACGCGGCGGAGATGTTGAAGCCGGGTGAAATTGTCACACGCGATGGGGAGGCGATCGGTTCGCACAACGGACTTGCGAATTACACCATCGGTCAGCGCAAAGGATTGGGAGTTGCATCGCCTGTGCCGCTTTATGTTATTACGAAGGACGCAGTACGCAATACATTGATCGTTGGCACGCAAGAACAACTTGGCTCGACAGAGTTGACTGCGCGCGATGTCAACTGGGTGTCGGGTGAAACGCCGCGCGAACCCTTCCGCGCGGAGGTGAAGATTCGCTACACGGCGAAGGAGGCTGAGGCGTGGGTCACACCGAATGGGGAGGAGCAGGCACAAGTCACGTTTGACGCGCCGCAACGTGACATCACAGCAGGTCAGGCGGCAGTTTTCTATCAAAGTGATGTAGTCCTCGGCGGCGGGATCATCCTCTAAGCCCTGCGCGTAGGCAATTTAGTACATTAGGTCAAGGATTTGAAATCTTTTTCTCTACCGTACGGGAAAGATTTTTACCGCAAAGCACGTTAGGGTAGCCAAGTTAAGAAGGTTTTCTTTGCGGACTTAGCGGTGCAAATATGCGGTAGAGAGAAATCTTTTAAAGTGATTCTCGTGATGCGATATGAATGTCGCAGTTGTTCGAAAACATTTTAGGCAAAGTAAAATAAACGGATCAAATTTCAAGAGGAGCCTTGCCA
>BQMV01000441.1 GCA_022181005.1 Anaerolineaceae bacterium
CCGCAGATGGTAATCCCCGAAGCCGAGAAGACACAAACGATTCGGAAAAAGAAAAAAGCGGCGGAATAATTCAAAAAACTTTCGAACCGCGAAGCACGCTAAGAGCGCGAAGATTTTGTTTTTTTATTTGCGGCCTTCGCGTTCTTCGCGGTAAATTTTCCTTATGAAATACCGCGACTTACAAATCCAAACTCAACGCGAAGCGCCCAACAACGCGCGGACGGAGGGATTCTCGTTCCTTGTCCGCGCGGGGTATTTGACGCGCGAGACTGTGTTGACGAGGTTGGGCGAATATGCTGTGAATCATCTTCGCAACCTATCAGACGACTCATCTTTCCTCTTTCATCTTTCTTTATCCACCATTGGCAACCAAAACGAAACTTTCTTTCCCATTGCGTCGGGCGGCATTGAAGTTGCTCATTGTTCATCATGCAAATACGCAGAGCGAATCGAGTTCGCGCGATTCAAGAAAACTCCATCACCAACCGAACAGCCTGCGCCAATCGAAAAAGTTTCAACACCCGATTGCAACACTATCGAATCCCTTGCTGGTTTTCTGGGGATTCAAAAAGAACAAACCGCCAAAGCATTGATGTACACCCGCGTCAGCGACGGCAAGTTCATCTTCGTCGTCGTGCGTGGGGACATGCAGTTGAGCGAGGCGAAGTTGAAGGCGCAGGCGGGCGATATCCGCGCGGCGAGGGCGGAGGAAATTGTCAGCGTGGGAGCGGTCGCGGGGTACGCGTCAGCCGTCGGGTTAAAGGATGCGGTGATCGTCGTGGACGATTTGATTCCACAGAGTCCGAATCTGGTTGCGGGGGCGAATGAGGCGGGTTTTCATCTGAAGAATACAAATTACGGGCGCGACTATTCCGCAGAAATCGTCGCAGATTTGGTTCAGGCGCAAGATGGAGACGCCTGTGTCAATTGCGGATCACCGCTTTCGTTTTTGAGGGCGATTCAATTGAACGAACAGTTTGAAAACATTTTGCTTGCCCTCGCTGAAACACATCACGATGACAAAGGCTTGACGCTCCCTCATCCCGCCGCGCCGTTTGACGTGTATCTCATGCACGTGCCTGGCAAAGAGTTGGACACGCTCGCCAAAGCGGAGGAGACCTACAACTCGTTGCAGGACGCGGGCGTTTCAGTTTTGTTCGATGACCGCGATGAACGCGCGGGAGTCAAATTCAACGACGCGGATCTGATGGGCTGTCCCATCCGCGTGACGGTGGGTGAAAAGGGATTGAAAGAGGGAATGGTAGAATTGAAAGAAAGAACTGCAAAAGAAAATACACTGATTCCGATTTTGGATCTTGTCGCAAAAATCTCCAGCAGA
>BQMV01000442.1 GCA_022181005.1 Anaerolineaceae bacterium
GCAGAAACCTTATCCGCGCGCGTGGAAGCGTATTGCCAACGATCCGCTTGTGGAGCGTGAGTCGTGAAAGTCATAGCGCTTGCGAATCAGAAGGGTGGGGTTGGCAAAACGACGACGACCATTAACTTGGGGGCATACTTGGCAAGCGAAGGCAAGCGCGTGCTCATCGTCGACATCGATCCGCAAGGAAATTCAGGAAGCGGGTTGGGGCTCGAAGTTTCGCAGGCCAAGAACACGCTTTATCAGTGGCTCTTGGGTGACATCGACAGGCCTCCCGTGCAGTCGAGCAACCAAAAGAATTTGAGCATCCTCATCTCGAATATCGATCTTTCGGGTTTTGAAATCGACGTGCGCGACAATTCCGAGCGCGATTTTATTTTGAAAAAGCGGCTTCAAGCGATAGAAGGGGAGTTTGATTTTGTGCTCATCGACTGTCCCCCCAGTTTAGGGATTTTAACCATCAACGCGCTCGTCGCCGCAGACTCGGTGCTCATTCCGTTGCAGTTCGAATATTTTGCGTTAGAGGGACTCACGCAGCTCTTGCGGATTATCAACCTGGTGCGCACAAAACTCAATCCCCAATTGCAAATCGAAGGCGTTCTTTTAACGATGTTCGATGCGCGCACAAGGCTTGCGTCGCAAGTCGTTCAAGACGTGCGCACACATTTCAAGAAGCAAGTTTACGATGTGATTATTCCGCGTAACGTTAAACTTTCCGAGGCGCCGTCTTTTGGGCAACCGATTAGTCTTTACGACCCCCTCTCTACAGGCGCCATTGCATACAAAAGTTTAGCCAAAGATTTGCTCGCGAAGCAGAGTGCAGAGGTAAGCCGTGGCTAAGTCGAACAAAGTTTTAGGACGTGGCCTTTCAAACCTTCTCGACCATACGACCGCTGCCGAAGCCGGCGAAAGAGTCGTTCAGATTGAGCTTTCAAAAATTAAACCCAACCCAGAAAACACACGCAAGAAATTCGACCGCACTGCGATTGAAGAGTTGGCACAAACAATCAAGGAACATGGGCTATTGCAACCCATCTTGGTGCAAAAGAGCGGCGAGAATTTCACCGTTATTTCTGGCGAGCGAAGACTCCGAGCGCTCCTGAGTCTGGGGGCTGAGACTGCGCCTTGTATTATCAAAGAGCTCGACCGTAAAAAAACTCTCGAAGTTTCACTCATTGAAAACATCCAGCGTGAAGAACTCGATGCCATCGAAGAGGCGCTTGTCTTTAAGATGCTTTTGGAAGATTACTCCATGACGCAAGAGGCATTGGCAGAACGTGTAGGCAAGAACCGGGCGACGATTACCAATCGCTTGCGGCTCTTGACATT
>BQMV01000443.1 GCA_022181005.1 Anaerolineaceae bacterium
CCTCATTGGCACGGCGTTGCTCATAACCGTTGTCGTTGAAATCCTCGTGGTGGTCGGCGACATCGGACGGCAGAACACCATCTTCAAATTTTATTTGCAATCGTGGTTCATGCTGGCAGTGAGCGCGGCGGCAGCATTCACATGGACTATCCCCTCGTTCTTCAAGTGGCTTCCCGGCTGGCGCGCGTTCTGGCAAGTCATGATAATCGTGCTAGTCTCCAGCGCGGCGATGTTCACCATAACAGGTACATCCGGCAAGATCAAAGATCGCTGGATTCTTGAAGCCCCGCATACGCTCGATTCGATGACCTACATGCAGTATGCTCAATATGATTCTTCTTATGGTCAGCGCTTGGAGTTGAGCGAGGATTACCGCGCCATCCGCTGGATGCAGGATAACGTGAAAGGATCGCCGGTCATTGTGGAAGCCGCCCCTGCAGGAAGACAATATGAATGGCACTCGCGCTTCACGATCTATACCGGGCTTCCCGATGTGATCGGATGGCAATGGCATCAACAACAACAGCGAGGACTATTTTCACAGCAAGTAGTTGACCGCGGCACGGAAGTAACCGATTTCTACAACAGCATTGACCCCGAAGCCATTCGGGCATTTCTCAAAAAGTACGATGTGAAGTATATTATCGTCGGTCAACTCGAACGCGCCGCCTACACCCCCGAAGGTATCGCCAAGTTCGATCAACTCGAAGGGCAATATTGGCGCGAAGTCTATCGCGATGGGAATACCGTAATCTACGAAGTGATGCCGTAATACGCAGTACGCAATACTCAATGCTCCAGCCGCCGTCCTCGGCGGCGAGGACGCCGCCTAAAGCAAAAGAACAGGAGCCATGATGATCTACCACCTCACCTTTCGCAAAAGTTGGAGACGCGCGCTGGCAACCGGCTCGTACGCCGCCGATAGCCTCAAGACAGAAGGATTTATCCATTGTTCGACCCAATCTCAGCTTGTTCCAGTCGCAATGAATTTCTTTGCGGCGCACCGCAAGTTGACGATCCTCGTCATTGACGAATCCAAACTCACCTCGCTCGTCAAATGGGAAAAGCCTTCCGGCGGCCCGCCTCCGGGCGTTTCCGAAGATGATACGTTTCCGCATGTTTACGGCTCAATCAATCTCGACGCGGTCGTGAAAACGCTGGACATGGAACGCAACGCGGACGATGTCTTCGTCCCGCCGGATAATCTCTAATTTCAACCCGTCATTGCGAGCGAAGCGAAGCAATCCCCGAGATCGGAAGAGCGTCGTGTAGGGAAAGAGTGTAGATCTCGGTGGTCGCCGTATCATTAAAAAAAAAAGTAACCCATACACTCCCACCACTCC
>BQMV01000444.1 GCA_022181005.1 Anaerolineaceae bacterium
GTACCCTAAGTCTGGGGGCTTTGAGCCGCAAACGTCTAGCAATCATCAGGGAGTCCTTTATTCCCTTTTGATCTCGATCCTTGAGCCATTGTTCACGGGGCAATACGAGAAAACGTCCATGATCCGGCACATCGTCACCGGGATCAAAGAATTTCACAATGGGTTGATCTGGTAGCGGATCGTCGGGATATTTTGCTGCCATGAAATCTTTGTAGGCGGCAACGATTGTGTCAATGTCCATGTCCATATGTGACTCCTTCATTCAATTCCACGAGATAGATCGCCACTTCGTAGTAATCGCCGCTCTTGACGGCGATTCGTTTATTAGGATAGTGGGTGAGAATCCGGGCGATCTCGGATTTTTCATCCCGGCGAGACATCGGATTGAGGGCAAACATGAGCCATGCCCGGCGGTAGCCTTGCGCGGGCAGGTCATCAAAATCATCTTGATGAAACTTCATAGCGACTTTTGTCGTTTCAGTGAGGGATTGATTCAGGTCTGAGGCGTGCGGACGCAAACGATAGGGATACCCCTGTAGGTAGTAGCCCAGATTGATTGTCGTATGAACGGCGGTGTTGTAAATCACATCCCCCATCTCCCATTTTGTTCTGACGGGTTGTACCCATGAGCGCCAATCATCACGCCCCGTCACCGCGTAATGGGAGATCACCCCAATGATCAGCGCGGGGATAAGGATCGCCCCCATGACGCGGCGGTTTCCCCGTGACAAGTGGTGCAGAGCATATGCCCAAACGAGGGCGATCAAGACCGCGCTGGGGAGGAGTCCCCGCGAAAGATAGATCGGTTTCCAAACCCATGACAACACCGCCGCCAGGAAGGGCGCACCGAAAATCGCTGCAAGGATGATCAGTCCACGCCCGCGAAACAACCATCGCCGCGAAGCATAGATGCCGATCACCGTCGCCATGAGCGCCCCGCCATACAGGTGAATTTGGAACATATCGGCGATCCGCGTTCCCATTGTATTCGTCATGGCGGGTAGGATTGCCGCCGGGAACGTCAGTGACGGTATCCAAAAACCGTCCGCAACATCGCCTGTTTGACTCAACATTACTGGTAGCCATGGAAGGTAGGCGGCGGCTATCACTGCAACACGAATCACGCCTCCGGTGAGATGATGGGTAAAGAACATGGCGACGGAGATCGCCGCTATGTAGAACAAGCCATAGTTTTGAGTGTAAGCCGCGCCCACGCCGCCGATGAGGAATAGCCCCCCCGACTTAGACACTGCTCCCCATACCGTGACCAAAACGAACACCACAAGTTCGGGGTACATCCGGGCGTCCTGACTGTAGTAC
>BQMV01000445.1 GCA_022181005.1 Anaerolineaceae bacterium
CAGAGGATTCTAAAAGGTTTTCTCAGTGATCTCAGTGGTAAAAAGCCCTTAAGAAAAAGTCTCTAAGCAAAGTCCGTTCATAACGTCCGCACATAGCGAAACTGCTTATAGCCTGGCGGGTCGGCGTTGATCGCCGAATCAACCGTCACGTGGAGCAAAGCTGGTTTGCCCGAATCAGCCGCCCGTTGGAGAGCGGCGGGTAAGTCCCCCACCGCATCCACTTTTTCGGCGTAGCATCCCAAGCCCTGCGCGATCAAATCGTAGCGCGTCTCGCTCGAAAGATTGACGCCTTGTTGCTGTTCCGCTGGAATGCCGCCGAAGTTATGCGCCGAGCGCTCCATGCCCTAGCCGTCGTCCACCGCCACCAGCACGATGATCGGCGCGTTCTCGCGGACAGCGGTTTCCATCTCCATGATGTTGAAGCCCGCCGCGCCGTCGCCCGTGATGCAATAGACGGGGCGTTCGGGCGCGGCAAGTTTCGCGCCAATCGCAAACGGGATGCCCGTGCCGAGAAAGCCCATCTTCACCGAATACAAAAAACTGCGCGGCTCATAAATCTGGTTGAACGCCACGCCCCACAATGTGGTGTTGCCGCCGTCCAACACCGTCACCGCGTTGCGCGGGAAAAAACTGCGCGCATTGAACACCATCTGCCCAGGGTTGAGTCCGCGCGCGGGTTGCGCCATCAAAAATTGGATGCCGTTCGTCATCGTCTCCTGCGTCAGCGCGCGATAACGCGCCAGATCGGGCATGTCGCTACGGGCGGCGGTCTTCGCCTTCACTTTGGAGAGGATCGCCTTCAGCGCCGATTTCGCGTCGGCGACGATGCCCACATCCACAGGGCGATTCAACCCGATGGAAAGCGGATCGGAATCAATTTGAATTGTTTTCTGTTTCTCGGGCATTCCCCACGCTGGAGGCGAACCCCAACCGTCGTACTCGCCGAGCCGCGAGCCGACGACGAGGATCACATCCGCTTCGTTGCGCGCCAGCGACGTGGCTTGCATATCGAAGAGGAAAAAATAATGCGGGTGGTCTTCGGGGATCGCGCCGCGCGCGCCCATGCTCGAACCCATGCCCGCCGCGAGATAATTGCCCAACTCCAAAAATTCAGCGGATGCCTCCGCCCACAACACGCCCTTGCCCGCGTGCAGATACGGCTTTTTTGAATTCGCCAACAACTCAGCCGCCTGCTCGATCCATTCTGGGTCGCCCGCGCCCATGTCCACTTTGCGATATTGCGCAGACGGATATACGGGGACTTTCTCCGCGTCAATTTTCACGCTCATCAATTCATCGGGGATGGCAAGGAACGCGGGACCAGGTCTGCCTG
>BQMV01000446.1 GCA_022181005.1 Anaerolineaceae bacterium
GCGCATCGTGCCAGGCGACCGCGTATTGATCGAAGCGACGACCGCCGCCGAGCCGCTTGTGCGCGAGTTGTTTATTCAGATCAGGGAGAAGGGCGGGCATCCACATCCGATGGTTGCCCTGCCTGGGATGATGCCGTTCAGCCAGGACGAGTTTTACCTCACCTACGCCAACGACTCGCAACTCGATTTCGTTCCAACGTTTTACAAACTGGCATATGACGAATTCGAGAGCCGCATCCGCATCCATTCTTCGACGAATACGCGCGGCACGACGAACCTTGACCCCGTCAAAGCCCAGCGACGCGGCAAAGCCATCAGCGGAATCACGGAAGCCCAAATGAGGCGCGGCGGCGAGGGCAAGTTCAAATGGGTCACCACCCTCTACCCCACCGACGCGTACGCGCAGGACGCGGGCATGAGTTTGAAAGACTACGAAGATTTTGTGTTTGGGGCAGTCCACGCGCATGAAGACGATCCAGTCGCGTACTGGAACAGCACAGCCGCAGGTCAACAAAAGGCGATTGACTTCCTCGCGGGCAAAGATGTCGTCACCTTGCGCGGGCCAAATGTTGATTTGACTCTATCGATCAAGAATCGCAAGTTCATGAATTCAACTGGAATGTACAACATGCCCGATGGTGAAATCTATACGGGACCTGTTGAAGATTCATTGAACGGCTGGGTGAAATACACGTATCCCGCGATCTACGGCGGCGTGGCTGTCGAAGGCGCGGAGTTGACATTCAATCGCGGGCGTGTCCAACGCGCGACGGCGGAGAAGAACGAGGCGTATCTGATCAAGATGCTCGAGTCGGATGAGGGCGCGCGTCACGTCGGCGAGTTTGCCATCGGCACTAACTTCGACATCAACAAATTCACGGGCAACATTCTCTTCGATGAAAAGATCGGCGGCACGTTCCACATGGCGCTCGGCGCGGGCTATCCCGAAACGGGATCGAAGAACAAGTCCGCGATCCATTGGGATATGATCTGCGACCTGCGCACCGATTCTGAAATTACGGTGGATGGGGAGTTGTTTTACAAGAACGGGGAGTTTGTGTTTGGGGGGAAGTAGTCAAGTAGTTAAGTAGTTAAGTGCATACGTAGACAGGTAGACAAGGCGAGTCCTCAGCATTTTGAGGACTCGCTTTTCGTGTGTACGTGTTTACTTGTTTCCGTGTTTACGTTCATCAATACCTCCCCACCGACGAATCCACCCTCCGCGCGTAATAGTCAATCCCGCCTGCCACGTTGAAAATATTTTTCCATCCTTGCTGCACAAGCCATGTAGCGACTTGTCTACTGCGGTTGCCGTG
>BQMV01000447.1 GCA_022181005.1 Anaerolineaceae bacterium
ATACCTCCTGCTGGTCGGCTTGCTCGACTCGCTGGCATGGATTGCTTACTTTTTACTTTGGCTGATCCTCTCTGCGCTCAAACGCTTCGGCGTCGCGCAAACGTTCGCCGAAACCAGCGAGCGCGAAATCCTTCGTTTATAAATTGAGTGGCTTTGGTGCATAAAAGGATTGACAAAGAAGGGCGTGACGGTGTAATTTTGGTTTATGCCTAAACAAAAGAAAACACAATCACGCCCAAAGCCATTATACCGTGTCAAAAACTGGTCAAACTATGAAACAGCCTTGGTCCAGCGTGGTTCGATCACATTCTGGCTATCAGACGATTTTGAGAAGACCTGGATGTATGTTGGAGAAAAACAACGCGGAAGCCAGTTTGAGTATTCGGATCAAGCCATCTTGGTGATGTGGACGGTCAAAGAAGTATTTCATCTGACGAATCGTGGCGTGGAAGGCTTTGTGCGTTCCGTATTTCAGATGATGAAGATCGATTTGCCCGTGCCAGATCATTCGACCTTATCGAAACGAGGCAAAGAGTTGAAGGTGAAACTGCCAAAGAAAAGGACACCCCGCTTGACCATCGTGATGGACAGCACTGGGCTGAAAATCTATGGCGAAGGCGAATGGAAAGTGCGCCAGCATGGTGTATCCAAGCGGCGCACGTGGCGTAAGTTGCATGTAGGCGCCACCCCCGAAGATGGAGAAATCCAAGCCGTGCTCCTGACAGAGAATAGCGTCAGTGATGGTGGTGCCGTGGAGACATTATTGCAACAAATGGAACAGGAGATCGCCAAGTTTGCTGCCGATGGCGCGTATGATCAACGCAAAGTGTATGACAGTCTGAATGCCCATTCGCCCGAAGTGGACATCTTGATCCCACCGCGCAAGAGTGCCCGTATTTGGAAACACGGCAATACCAAAACTCAGCGTCTCAAACGTGACCAGAATTTGCGTTCCATTCGCAAGCAGGGACGCCAGGCATGGAAGAAGCAATCTGGCTATCATGTTCGTTCGTTGGCAGAAACAACCATGTTTCGGTTGAAAACCATCTTTGGAGATGAACTTTCCGCCCGTTTGATTGAAACACAAACAACACAGGCCTTAGTGCGTTGCGCCGCTCTTAACAGAATGACCCAGTTGGGTATGCCGCACTCTTACAAGGTTGCCTAACCAGCCGTAACGATTGGATGGATTGCGCCTACTTCTCGATTTATGCACCAAAGCC
>BQMV01000448.1 GCA_022181005.1 Anaerolineaceae bacterium
GTAGAGTCCTATTGTGATTGCGCGATGTTGTCCTGCGATTGCCCATGTATGGAGGGCGAAGGGTAAGGCGAGCATCGAGCCGACGATCATCAGTCCGCCGACGACCATTACAAAGCGGGAGAAGTAAGCGTTGACGGGGAAGGCGGTCAACACGAAGGATATAAACAACGTGGTGGCGGCAAGGACTACGCCGACATAGACGAGTCCGCCGAATGCCATTGCGCCGGCGCGTCCTTTCTCAAAATCTGTTTTTCCGTTCATTGGTAACTCTCCTTTATTAGTTGATTGATCTCGATAGGTACGGGCTTGCTCTTGATCCGCTTAATTGCTCCATGCTTTTCGAGTCTGAGCATGTAGTATCGAGCAATGGATGTCTAAGTAATGCCCGTAGCCTTTTGAATATCTCGAATCGTTGGCGGGATCGTGAACTCCCGCCAATGATTTTTGATAGCCGACAAGACTTTGCTTTCTCTGTCCTTCATTGGCGAACACGGGCGCGACTTGATTTCGCGCCTTGAACTCGTCCCCATGCTCCAAACGTGATGAGATTCAGGAACATGTCTTTGAGTGTGAGCAAGATAATCATTGGTAACTCTCCTTTTTTGGTGTAGAATATTTTTGCCGACCATCCGAGTTGGTCTGTTGGTAACTCACCTTTTCTCGGGCGGTCGGCTTCATCGGTCCCGCGTTCACGGCGCGGGTTTGTCATTACTCAGGACATTGCATTACACAGGGCGGGGGGGTTGTCTGCCCTGAATAAGCCTAGGTCATCCGGGAAGACGGCGATTGTGGTATGCCATATTCTCCGCGCGGACTTGCTCGGCTTTGATACCATCGTCAATGTAGAAATAGACAGCAGCCAAAAGGCCATGCCCGCCGCTTACCAGTACCAGCATGACGATCATCGCAACTTCCATTACCAGCTTGTTCGCCTGGAAGTCTGTCAGGTTTACCAGCGCAGCCAGCACGCCAACAGTGAGGATCGTCACCACTGATAGTATCGCTCCCAGCACCGCGATCACCTTCTGCCAGTACCCCGCATAAGCACGCATATAAAGAAACTCATGCATCAGCAGGGGGATAAAACCCGCCGCGAAAGTAAGACCCGCATAGATAATACTGTTCATCATCTCGTAAATCGTGGTCGCCGCAATCACATCGAATAGCAGGGCAACCGCGTTATAAAAAAACCAGGCAAACCATAGCGCAAAAT
>BQMV01000449.1 GCA_022181005.1 Anaerolineaceae bacterium
AGAACTGCAAACAAACGTCCTAATACATAAGCAGGGTTAGTGACTTGTTCATTGAGTGACATAGTAAGTGCCTCCTTAATTTGGCTGTTAGGGTATTTTCGATACTTACGAACAAGATATGCTTTGATGGTCGCAACACGAACACGATTGATTTTGTGAATTTGCTTATCCTCATCGTCCATGTCTGCGCGAATACGAATCATCATAGCGTTATATAACGATACAGGGTAAAGCGAGTTGGTCAGAATAGAAGTGAAAACTGCTCCTGTTAAAAGAGGCGCAACTTTTGCTTCTCTCGCCTTTTTAGATACAGTCTCTTTCAAAATCCAGCTTAACTTAATTGGCTTCTCATCCTCTCCAAGTTGTAAGTCAGAATAGTGCATTCCAATTCTTTGTACAAACTTTATGAATGGCTCTTTGTAAAAAAACCGAATGGATGCACGACCACGATTGGGGGCTTCGATCCCAAGAACATAAAAATCTGTGTTCCAATCTATTTCGTCTATTTCTTTACTCAATCCTTTCGCGTCTATTTTTTCACCATACTTTATTTTTTCTGCAATGTTTCTTAATAGTTTTTCGCCCTGTTTACTCCTAACAGGTACATTTTCAGATTGTTCCTTTATTGGCTCTTCAAATTCTGCTTCTGTTAAACCAGCAAACAAAGAAGCATATATTTCATTGTTACCTTCTGCCCAATAGACAATTGTCGTATCGTCTATAACAATCTTTTTATTTTCGTTTGCGTCAGAGAGCAGGTGATTTAAAGCCTTTGAATACGCCCGCATTGCCTTCTTGCTGACTTGGGAGTTCATACCTTGAGTGCGATTATAAGATTCGTAGGCGGGGTCATTGAAATTTACCAACGCAACTCCACCGTGATATGGAGCAATTCCCTTTATCTTAATATCGTGAACACGCGCAATTGGAGCGACTTCTCCAGTTATAAGGCATTGACCTATATAATTCTCGCCGCTTGATTGATTTCGCTCTTCCCATAGTTGTCGTATTTCTGCGTTTTTATGGACATATTTACCATCAACCATGAAAACAAAATTAGCCTTACCAGCCTTAAGGATGTCATCTAAAAATTTAGCAATGACAGGATGTTTTCTTCCTGTGGCAGGATCGTATTTGTCAAGAAAAGCAATCACCGCTTGCGCTTCAATACATTTGGCTTCGGAGAGAATTTCTTTGTTGTAATCACGAAAGGCTTTGAAGCGTTGTTGGCTATATTTGGGCTTGGATTCATCTTCTAGCGAAATGCCTAAAACATAAGCATTGTTGTCACAAAGAAAATATGCAGGTGGTGTGCTACCCTGACGACCTGGTTGTTCTGGCACAATCATGCTTTGCGGCTTGTCAACCATCTTCTTTCCACGTTGAACTTGTTTGGGGGTTGGAAGAATATCAAGTAAATCACCTTCAGCAGAAATATTTAGTGCATAACTCACATTGGCAACACTATACCCAGGCTGAGCAATGTCGCTATCTTCATCTTCGTTTCCTTCTGCCGTTAAAATATCATAGTACCGAGTTAACGCTTGAAGAATCATTGTCGCACCTCACCAGTTTTTCTCAAATCCAACACGCCTTTTTTGAGGAAAGCACGGAAGAACTCAGGCTTAATGTCTGCGGGGTCTGAAAAATTGAGGTCTTTCAACATCCAGCCGAGTTCCATATCTCCAAGCGGGCTTTGTGGAATTGCTTCCCCATCTTCAATCAGTTCCACTTTTGCGCCGAATTCGCGCGTCCCCAAACAAGGCGCATGGAAATGCTGCCCTTCACGAAAACGGCGCAGGGCGATGTTGTAGTGTTTCTTGTCTTCTTCCTCTCCAGCATTTTTGTCAAGTACGTCAAAATGTGCCTCAATAACATAATCCACATTTTTTAGAACAAGTGAGGCGCGTTGCTGGCGAATTTTATTTTCAGTATCAGAGGATACAATATACAAATCCTTGTTCGCGCCATTCATAACTTGCTCCACGTCACTCTTGTTGATTTTTTTGCTCACCTCGTTTCTCCGAATGTTCGTGAACTCGATGGGCTTCAACACATGAATTTTGTCTATCACCCAGCGGATGGCGGGCTTCCAGTACACCGCTTCGATGATTCCCCGCGCCGCCGATGGGGTCATCACGTCATAACTGACGCGCTCCACCTTCATTTCGGGGCGGGTGAACAAGGCGTAATCGCCGCTTACTCGAATTTTGATTCCGTATCCCATAGAAGAACCTCCTTTTATTTTTCGTCACTGCGAGACGCTCTTGTTCTTTGTCGAAGCAGTCTCCTGTAATAGGGGATTGCTTCGGCGGGAAGAACAAGAACCCGCCTCGCAATGACGTAGTAATTTTACCCATCAAAAAACAACGCGTCGCCGCCCGCGTCGGCAGGCAGGACAAGACCTGTTTTCTCGTTGTAAAACTCTTTCATGCTAGATTCAGTCAAGGCTTGATAAGTGTCATTTACTGTTTCGATAACTCCTTTGCTTTGTAGTTTTTCAAATTCCTTTTCGTAAATATTGACCGTATAGATTTGCAATTGCCGCGCAAACGTGAACGGATAGGGGTGATTTCTGGCTTTCTCAATTAAATCTTTCGCCTCCTCGTTGTAGGGAATAACAACTGAAACTGTGTTATTGTCAATCATTCTAAACTCATCCGCCGCTTTTTTGAACTCGAACTCGATCCCGTTATCGAAGCAAGACAAGATCTTCTTCACGTCAAATGCCTCTTTAGCCTGAACATAGTACAACGAATTAAAATAGTCTTCAATTGCGGCTTTTGAATCAATCTGCCCATCGAATTTTCGTATTGCGCTCTCGGCAAACGCCGCGCCTTGCTTGATGAAGATAGGCGTCTTCTTGATAAAAGGCGTTTCGGGGTCAAAGACATAAACATCGCTGATATTTCGCTTCATCTCGCGGTTCACCCGCCCCGCCGCCTGAATGATCGAATCCAAGCCTGCCAGCGCCCGAAAGCCGACAGGAAAATCTACGTCTATGCCTGCCTCCATGACCTGAGTCGAAATCACGCGGCAGAATTTGCCCGCTTTCAATCTCTCTCGAATATCTTCCAAGACGGCTTTACGGTGAGATGGGCACATCAATGTGGAGAGATGATAATTTCCATCGCCTTCAAGTTGATCAAATAAACCTTTTGCGTGCCTGCGCGTGTTGACAATGCACAACGCCTGCTCGTGCGCTTTGATCTTCTCCAACAAGTCTGCGTCTGCAACTCTACCGATATTTTTCACCTGCACGCGTTTATAGAAATCGAACAGGGCTTGCGGATCGGGGGCGAGTTCAGTAAAGATCACTTTGGGCAAACGCTGATTCAATGCGGGTTGAGTCGCTGTGCAAAAGACAGCGCTTACGCCGTAGTTCGTAACTAGTTCTTTGATCGCTAACATGCAAGGGTCCAGATATTCACGCGGCAACATTTGCGCTTCATCGAAAATAATGACGCTTTTGGCGATGTTATGTAGTTTGCGGCATTGCCGCGATTTATTGGCAAATAACGATTCAAAGAATTGCACATTGGTTGTGACTACAATCGGAATATCCCAATTTTCCGAAGCCAATTTAAGTTTTTCCAAAGCGTCTTTGGTTTCATCATCCACTTCTTCTTCGTTTGCCTGATCTCCCTTTTTCCAATCAAAATTGGAATGATGCTCCAGTACATTTTCAGCGCCTAAATATTCTTTGAACACCGCCGCGTTTTGTTCAATAATACTGGTGAACGGGATGACGTAAATCACGCGCTTCAATCCATGCTTTTTGGCGTGGTTCAAAGCAAAAGCCATCGAAGCCAGCGTTTTTCCGCCGCCTGTGGGAACCGTCAAAGTGAAGAATCCCTGGTCTTGCTCCGCTCCTTCTTTACACGCTTTCAACGTCTCAGTGCGTTTTTTGTTGATTTCCCCTTGCGGATTTTCAAATTTTTGCATGGCGGCATTGAATGTTTCGCAAAGCTCCTCAATGCTGAGATATCCGCCGCGCGGTTTTTCTACCTGCTTCATAAAAGTTTCAGTATCTTGGAAATCTGCATCTACCAACGCTGAGAAAATCATGCGAGTCATAAAGGCGACTGAAAATGCTTCGTTTGAAGTCTTCAGCTTGCGCCCTTTAAGCGCAAGAGACGCAATATCTATTTCTGTTTTGTAGGCGTTGTAATCTTCCAGCTTCTTTTTCTCTACACGAGACAATAAAGTCCCAGTCCCATCTACGTCAGAAGCGTCGCCGTAATCAGGAAGTCCCGTATGATGACCAGCAATGCAGTATGAAAGCATGGTGGCTAGATTCTTCTCAAGCCCATCGTTATTAAACAGTTTTAATATCTCTCTTGCGCCAGCGGTTGCGTGATCTACTTTACGTCCTGAACCTTCCAGTCGTTTTTGAAACGCCTTTGAATATTTTCCAATATCGTGAAGTAGCGCTGCCATGTGAGCCAAATCGCCAACGTCTGAGTCCTCCCCAAATTCTCTAGCCTTTTTCGCTGTGTCGAATAGATGTGTCTTCAACAATTGCCAGTCGGTTTTATCTTTGCCTTTGAGTGAATGTCCGTAATATTTAGTTGTCATCTCCACCACCTGATACAACTCCGCCAGAGACTGCGTTTCTCGTACCAGCGCCTCCCTCAACCCCTTCGGCTCCAACACTTCGCAGTCCGCGCCCCAGCCGCGGATCCAAGGCAGCATCTCGCGCCATTCGGCGATGTCCACGCTCCAGATACAGCCGCCGTCTTCGGTGTCCAGCACTTTTTCCAGCGGATGCCAAATGCTTTCTTTCACGCGTCTGGTCACGGCGGGGGAGAAGCGTAATTTCACTGTGATGGGTTCTTTGCCGCCGACCCAAATTCCCCAGGCGTGTTTGAGCAATTGTTCGTCGTTGAACGATTCGGGGATCTCATACGTCTCGCCAGAGAGAAACGCCGAAAGGATGCGGTCCATTTTGAAGGCAAAGATTTGATCGTTGAAATCGCTTTTCGCGATCACATACACGCTGTCGCTCCAAATGGACGGCTCAATGATATACGGGCTGATCGTGTGGCGGGTGAGTCCCTCGCTCCCCAGCGCCTGATACTCGATGCGCGCTCTTCTCTGCTCCACCCAAGCCTGCGTAATCGTTTCGATGATTTTGACTTTTTCGGGATTCTTTTCCTGCGCCGACAAACGCTCGGCGGATTTGAGCAAACGCTCGGTCATCGGCTGACGTAGTGTGGCGGCGAGCTTCTCGACTGCGTTGACAATGTGCGGCTGGTGAAAGCGAGTCTGGCGGGAGGTTTTGCGCCCCGCCAGATACAAGGTCAGCGCCTCGTGTAAATTGAGTTTAATCTCGGAGATGAGTTTTGTACGGGGGATATAATACCGCCCTTGTTCATCCTGTTCAATTGGATACTCACGGGTTAACTCGACTCGGTCGCGATATATTGTAGTGCGATCCGCGTTCAGTCGATCAGCCATTTCAATATCCGAATAGGCGCGCTGGATATACAGCCGCTTCATTTCATCCAATCGTTCTGCTTTAGTCATTCCGCTCATAAATTCTCCAGATCGCCTCGTCAGGACTACGAAGTCGGCCGAGCAAGCTTCTTATCAACCAATATCTTCATTTAGAAAGTCTGCAAGATCCATGTGGAGGCAAATAACACTCTTGAACTTGCAACAGCATAGCATACCTGAATAGAGAATTCTGCAACATATTACAATTGTTTTTTACGGAACAGCCACAATCCCCCCTTATCATCCTCAGACAGATAAAGTCCCTTCTCTTCGAGGGTAGGCAAGGATCGGGTCACCTCGCTACGATTAAGACCCAGCAGGCGGGCAATGAATCCCGGCTTTCTTCCTGGGTATTTTTTGATTGTACGATAGATTTTCTCAGCCCGGTCATGATTTATTGGTCGCGTCATATTTGCACCTCTGTAATGTGGGTTTGTATCCACTTTACAGAAGGCATGTTGCAAGTACTGCAACAGAGTAAAACTAGTCATTCGATAGTTTCATAAATAGCAGCATATGGATAAAAGAAAGGCAACAGGCGCGATGACCGCCTATCAATAAAACATCAACCGATTGGAAACATGCCTAGATCGCGGGTCGCGGCAATCTTTTCTGTCTAGGAGATATATACAGAGGTCAACTTAAGAGCGAATTATCTGCGATGCAGAATCGAATTGATGAACGGTTGTTGGCGAGCTAGGAAGCCAAAATGATGGGATTTCTTGCCGACTTGCAGGATGATGTTCGGGCATTAAGCGATCTGTCTGTGAGTGAAGAGGAATGGCTTAAATCGTTTGACCTGAAAAAACATATTGTTCAATTGCTGGCGGAGAAGATGACGATCGACAAAAACCAACAGTAGAAAACAGATAGAGCAAGCCGCTTCTTCATACTACATGTCAGCTTAGCATTACTCTTTTGTCGAAAGCAAGTAAGATTATTTTTTCTTGATAAGCACAGCTCCAGCTATGACGATGTTTCCATCATCAGGCATATTTTCTGAAGAAATATTAGTGTACTTGTTTGATTCAGGACTAACTCCTTGCAGTGCATCAATATCTGACTTGTTTGCTTCTTGCCATACTATGTCTTGATTTATTGGTGCTCCTACATAGTAAACAGATCCGGTTTCTAGCTTTCTTATATCATCACTGTCTCTAAGTTCAACTACTCCAGTTGTACTGGTGTCTATTTCTCCACCTTCTTCACCAACAAATATGTTTGGTCCACCTCCAACCATTGTTCTAATTCCATATAAAGGATTTCCATCTTTATCAGCTTTAATAAACATTATGTTAATGCAAGGATATTGTTTCCATCCATTTTGTTCTTGAACTATTTTACAAACAATATCGTCCATTAATATTCCAGGCATGAAGGCTTGTTTGAGTTTTTGAACTATTTCATGTGGAGAAACACCTCCAATTATTTTGTCATACCATGCATCTGAATTTTCACTTTTAAATGCATTTGGGAAATCTATTGGTCCGTTTTTGTAATTGGAAGCATCTACCACCAAATTCCAATCAACATCAGCGCTGTTTGGAGAAGTGACTAATTCTCCTTCTGAGTTAACAAATTGAATATTGCCAGTTTCAGGGTCCGTTTCAATTTTAACAAATAATTCAATTTGATTTTGTTCAATTAAGTCTCTGTTTTGCTCATAGGTTCCTGGAACTGAGACCATTTTGTTTTGTTTGATATCATAATACAAAACATTACCATCACCGGTTTCCACCCAAATTGATTTTCTACCAACATAATTGTTCATTTCATCTATAAATGCAGAATATTGTTCTGGGTTTAGGTCTCTAGGAAATTCTGTTTTTTTATTAGCAAAATCATCAACCATACTAGCAATCACCTCTGGATTACTGGTTAACAAATTTCCTTCCTCCAAATCAGTTTCACTGTTGGCTGGAGCTGTGGGAGTAGCGCCTGTTTGGCTTTCCGTAATGGGCGTTCCATCTTCGGCGGTTCCCGAGGAGGCTGTCGCGGTGGGGGTGAAGGTGGGCTTAAGGGTGGCGGTGGGCGGAGGTTCAGGGACGGCGGCGCTACAACCGACAAGAGTCAACGCGCTTACGATGATAAGACTAACAAGCAGTTTTGATTTGGGGAAGGTGTTTGTTTTCATGGCGCTTTCAATCTTACCCGCATTTTGTCTTGCCAAAGTTAGCGCCGTAGGGATCCCCTTCCGAAGTATGCCAGATCCTTTTTACAGAAAAACACTTGCACTATCCACTGGCAAAAGAGGATATATTGGCGCGGGAAGGTATTAAACGAGGACACCCCTAACAAGGGGTGTCTATGTTCTTTTAGCTTTTGTTCTCTATCCGGCGGACATAAACACGACAGGCCGAAATTTATACCCGTATACAATCATTCCGCGCTCATCGCCGTCGTCGCGCATCTTGCGCGTCACCATCTCGACAGGCATACCGATTTCGACAGCATTGTCGCCCACATCGGTAAGTTGGGCGGTGAGTAAAGGTCCCTCTTCTAACTTGATTAATGCAACCGTATAAGGCGCGTTAGCGTCAAATCCAGCAGGGGCTTCATAGACGGTAGTAAATGAATACACTTCGCCCTTGCCGCTGAACGCATAAAGATCCTTAGCTTCGTCGCCGCAATTTGGGCATACGTCGCGTGGGGGAAAAATTTTCGCGTCGCAATGCGGGCAGACCTCGCCGACTAAACTATAACGCTGTTTTTTGAGTCGCCAATGTCGTGAAATTTCCATGATGAGTTTTCCTTTCGCAAAGATAATTCTATGCTATTGGACTCTCAAAGACTCTCAAACTTTCCTCCGTTCAGGGACATTTATAAGAAAGAGATAAAAATAGCGCGGATGCTTTTCAGCATCCGCGCTATTTTAGTAGATTCTAACTGTTCTAGTCGAGTAATTCCTTCGGAACATTACCGCCATTGGCAGCAATGCGCTTGAGGACCTCTTTGTGCAACCAAGTGTTCATCTTGGCAGAATCGCCCATCAGTTCGGCGGGGCAATTAAGCTCGGCAGCAAGCTCTTTGCGAGCGTCAAAGCTCGAGTCGATCTCAAGCAATTTGAGCAAATCCACGATGGAGACTTTCCAGTCGAGTTTGACCGCGCTCGCTTTGGTAAGTCCATCAAGTTTGGAAACTACGTCAACCATAGCCATCGCTTCCGGGTGAACGCCTTCTGCCTTCGCCATTGCAGGGCGAGCCAAGCCGCCCGGTGTAGCTGAGCCAGTCGCCGGAGTAGAGGCGGGAGCGCTGCCGGTGACTACGCCAGCAGGTTTAGACATACCCGCAAATTGCGGTTTGTCCTCCTCTTTTTTACCCATACCAAGTTTTCCGAGAATTTTTGAGAAGAAACCCATGATAACTCCTTTCAGAAGTTAGAGAAATTTATATAAGGATTACGCGATTGCTACTTCATCCTTACACAATTATTATAACGCGAATTGAGTAAATAGATTCATTATTTCTGTAAGAGATTCGTAAGAAGAAAAATATCCCGGGATCTAAATTTATTCTTTTCGCAAATAATTTATAATCACTCCCAATGAAAATCCTGCTACTCAATCAAGCCTTCGTCTCGCCCGACGAGCCGGGGCATACGCGCCATTTTGAGATGGCAAAATTTTTGCAATCGCGCGGGCACGAACTCGTCATCATTGCCAGCGATTTGAACTATCAAACGGGTCAGCGGACGGTTGAGCGCAAAGGAGTTTTCGCCGAACAGATCATTGACGGCGTGCGGATTTTGCGCGCGTATATTTATCCTGCTCTGCATTGCAGTTATTTTTGGCGCGTGATCTCGTTCTTTAGTTTTATGTTCAGTTCGGTATGGACTGCTTTTCAGGTGAAAGATGTAGATTTGGTTTTAGGCACCACGCCGCCGATCTTTCAGGCGGTCTCTGCATGGTTCGTCGCATGGATTCGCCGCAAGCCGTTCCTGCTTGAAGTCCGCGATCTGTGGCCCGAGTTCGGCGTGAGTATGGGCGTGTTGAAAAACCCTCTAGTGATCGCGTTGGGACGCTGGCTGGAGAAATTTTTGTATGCCCGCGCGACTCATATTTTGGTGAACTCCCCCGCGTACAAAGAGTACATGATCGGTAAGGACGTGCCTGAGAAGAAGATCACCTTCATCCCCTACGGCACAGACGTGGACATGTTCAACCCGCAAATAGATGGTTCGTCCATTCGGGATGAGTTGGGATTGCAAGGTAAATTCGTCGTGCTTTACGCAGGCGCGCTGGGACAAGCAAATGACATTGACACCCTCCTCCGCGCGGCGGAACGCTTGAAGCCGTACGACAAAATTCATTTTGTCCTCTTCGGTGACGGGAAGGAACGTCCGCGTTTGCAAAACGAAGCGGAACGGATGAAACTCACAAACGTCACCTTCGCAGGCGCCCGTCCCAAAAAGGACATGCCGCGCGTCATCGCCTCTGCGGATGTGTGTCTCGCCATCTTGCAGGATATTCCCATGTTCCGCACCACGTACCCGAACAAAGTCTTCGACTACATGGCGGCAGGACGCGCCACCGTGCTGGTCATTGACGGCATCACGCGCGAATTAATTGAATCTTCGTATGGCGGAGTCTTCGTCCAACCGAATGACGACGAAACACTTGCCGAAACGATCCTCGACCTTTCAAAGAACATGGACATCGTTCAACAAATGGGGCAAAACGCCCGCGAGTATTTGGTGAAGCATCTCGACCGACGCGATAAATTGAATGAGACGCTGGAATTGCTGACAAGGTTGGTAAAGGAATAATGTCGTTGCGAGGGCGTCCTGAGCGGAGCGTAGTGAAGTCGAAGGATCGCCCGAAGCAATCTCCTCGAAACAGGAGATTGCTTCGTCGGACTACCATCCTCCCCGCAACGACATGTAACAGGAATTTATGAAAATTTTCGTCACAGGCGCGACGGGCTTCACAGGCTCGCGCGTCGTCCCGCTCCTCCTCAAAAACGGATACGAAGTCCGCTGTCTTTATCGCGCCTCTAGCGACCGTTCGATTCTTTCCGATCCCAAAATTGAATGGATGCAGGGAGATTTATCCCATACCCAAGCCTTGACCTCCGCCATGCAAGGGACTGACGCTCTCGTTAACATTGC
>BQMV01000450.1 GCA_022181005.1 Anaerolineaceae bacterium
CGCAATATCGTCATTGTTATCCAAAGTTACTCGTGTGATTTGTGGATAGTATCCAACCAGAAAGACCCATACATTGTAGTATATCTCCTGATCAACTACTTTATCAACAGTAGATGCGCCATTGTTGATCGTTGTTGTATATCTGGCATATGCCGTTGCGTTTGTGCCCGGAATGAAAGCATACGACCGGGTGCTTTCTGTAGTTACATTTGTTGTCAATCTACCCTTGATATACGGTTCATTCTGAGGCGAAGTCGTGGCGTCAGTCCATGACCAATAAAAATTCTTTGGAGAACACCAACCAGCAATATGACAATACCCTGCATTGCTGGTCGTATCAGCCGAACCACCATTATTGAGCCATGACCAATATCCGCCACCGTTCGCATACACTTCATTGAAAACAGCCTTGGTCTCTTTAGGAAATATCCCGATTTCTTGGAAGAAGACTTGAGAGCGGGTCAATGCAATAGGCAAGGTATTCACATAGTGCCGAACTTTACCATCAAGTGAAGAAATAGCCACTTGTACAAAAGGTGCAGTCCCGTCGTCCATGCTTCCCAAAGAATCTTCCCATCTGAAGAAGTAAATTCTACCTTCTTTGTTTGCAAATACAGGCGTAAGAGCATCTAGGTCTAGTCCACCAGTTACATTGATTATATAGTCGCGGGCAAGGGATTGTAATTCGTCTGGTGAATATTTGCCTTTTAGTGCATTGCTGTTCGGTGTGTGTTTGGGAAACACACTGACATCAACCGGCGAAATATCTACAACATGCGATGTTGCAATATCTACAGAGTAGAAGAATTTTCCAGCTTGATAACGCTCAAGTGCCGCAGACGGATTATAGGGAAGAGTGAAACGCTCCAGATAAACCGGATTATTGCCGTCAATCGCTTTAATCATGAATTCAACCGGGGCTCGTTCACTCGCAGGACGAGCGATCATGACTTCGATCTTCTTGACCGTTTCCTGCCAAAGCAAATCCATTTTTTCTTTGGATTTGCCAGTCAACATCCTTGTTTTTCCATCCTCAGCATTGACAGTTGTTTGCCCATATTCTAGCTCAAATTCAAGAGCTTTCTGATACTCGGCAAGCAATTTTGTTTTTTCCGCCTCTACTTCAGGTGGAATCGGCGGGACAGGTCCTTGTGCATAGACCGGGACCACAAACATTATCAAGGCAATCAACAACATCGCCAAGCCAATTTTTTTATTCGGGTGTTTCATTTTTCCTCTCATTCATTGGTTGTTTTATCGAAACCACGTTTGGCAATCTGCAGTTAGTTGAATTCGCCAAAATCACATCCATTTGTAAGTTATTCTTGCAGTTAAGACTATATATTTCAAGTACGGAAATCCGTGCCTCTTCTGCATAAGATGTTTTGATCGTTTCTATGCTCATCATAGGCATTTTTACGTCAAGGGTCAATACGGAAAATCCCCCATATTTTCTTTTCCCCATAAAACCGCTTTGGGCCGCGAATCCAGCGCTAGTTTCCGATAAATTTTTTCAAGATGTTTATCAAGCGTTTTAACGGTTATTTGCAGGTGCGAGGCAATCTCCTGGTTGCTCGCCCCTTCCACCAATAATCGTAACACTTGTTTTTCGCGTTCCGACAAACTGTTCCATTTTTTCTCTACTTCCTCATACCATGTACGCGCTCGCATTTTTTGCTCTTCATCAAAAAGATTAACTCCAGAAGCCGCAAGGCGGATTGAATTGATCAATTGTTCAGCTTCTACAGTTTTGTCGAGGTACCCTGTCGCGCCGGCATCCATCATACCTGCTAGGTAAGCGTCGCGATGATGTCCGGTTAGAACCAGTGTGGCGGTATCGGGATAATTTTCTCGGACCCATTTCGCCAGTTCTATGGGGTTATGGTTTGGCATCACCAGATTCAACAACAGAACACGCGGTCGTAATTTGGCGATCAGGGGTTTGATCTCATTGCCATCCTGCACTTCGCCCACAATTTTTATTCCTGAGGCTTTTTCGAGAATGGAACGTATCCCTTCAAGAACAATAGGGTGATCATCTGCTACAAGCGCTGTGATTTCGTCTGGGGGGGTCATCGGCGCTGCTTCTTTCTTTTGCCTATTTACAATAATTGAATATACAAATATTGTACCCCCCCCCATTATTTTGTCAATCAACGTTTGCCCTACTTCTACCAAACGCTCACAAACCAGCAAACGTTCCAAAGAAGGCTACAGTCCATTATCTATTGTCTCTCTTCCAACATCCTCAACCACTCCAGCGGCTTCTCCCGCCGCACACACGGATTGACATTGAACAAGTTGTCGGGACGATCCCATTTCGGTCCCGGCGGACCCGACTCATCGCTCAACGCGCTTTTTACTCCCCATAGTCCTTTGTAGTTCGCCCAATCAGGTTCGGGATTCAACACCATGCGCCGCCATTCTTTGACCGAGGGGCGAGTCACTTTACGGTCCGACATGACGCGCTTGAGATAACTGGTGGATTTGACCACAGGCTCGTGAAAGTTTTCCCCTTGATAGCCGATGCGGAACCCATCTCCCGAAGCGATCTCCATTGGCAGGCTGACCACGTCATGATCCGCTTCGTCGCGCATGGAGTCGCGCATGGAAATGAAGGCGTTTTCGACAAGAATGTTCGTGTGGCTGGCGATCAACTCTTTGAGCGCAAAGGCAATTTCCACACCCGCCCAGCCGAAGAAATAATATCCCGCGCCCATTGCGAGAGCGGATGAAACTCCCAGCCACACTCACGCATCCGCGTCGTAAAGCGGCTCATTGATGAAGCGCAGGAAATATTGTCCGCCTTCGAGTTTGCCGATAAACGTTGCAAGCGGTTCATTTAAATGGAAGAGCAAGCCCGCCGCGCCGAGCGGTCCGCTGGGCAGGATGCTGCAACGTTCAAGATAATGCTCCACCGCCATCGGAAAAAATCGTTCGCTCTTTGCAAAACGCAAAACGGGTTCGTATGTTTCGAGGAGATCGTGATCGTTCATGTTGGAATGAAAACGTCCCGCAGGTTTCTCGGCAAAACTGAGACGGTTTACCAAACCTGCGGGACGGTGAATTGTTATTGAAAATACTGTAACGCGATCCTCAGACGTTCTTCCGCATCTTTGCTCGCATCTTTCGGGATGGATTGAATGGCAGACTGCGCCTCGACGACGGAATAGCCCAACGCGGTCAGCGCGGCGAGGACTTCCGAATCCGCGTCGGACATCAGGGCGACCTGCTTCAAGCCATCAAGCGGTTTCAACTTGTCTTTCAGATGAAGAGCCATCTTCTGCGCGGTCTTTTTGCCCACCCCCGGTACACGACTCAACAACTCCGCTTCATCGGCGAAGATCGCGCGTTGGATGGCTTCCAACGACATAGCGGACAGAACGGATAACGCAACCTTGGGTCCCACTCCATTAACGCCGAGAAGTATGTTGAAAAGATCGCAATCAGCTTGCGATTCGAATCCGTACAACGTCAACGCGTCTTCGCGGACGACGAGATGCGTGAACAAGTACGCGGTCTCGCCAGTCTTGACGCGCATCCGCAACGGCGCAGGGACAAACACGCGCAATCCCACGCCTCCCACTTCGACGATGAGGGAAGTATCTTCGATCTGTGCAATTTCTCCGCGGAGGGTTGAAATCATATTCCAATTATATGTCATTGCGAGCGCGCGCCGCGAAGCAATCTTTTCATGCGAGGAGATTGCTTCGTCGTGCCTTCGGCGCTCCTCGCAACGACATTAGTAGCGTTTCGTATTCAAATGCGTGATGGCGATTGCCAGCGCGTCGGCGGCATCGTCGGGTTTGGGGATGGAGTCGAGTTGCAATAACGCGCGTACCATTTCTTGCACCTGTCGCTTTTCGGCAGAGCCGTAGCCAGCCACAGCGTTCTTCACTTCTTTGGGAGTGTATTCAAAAATTTCGATCCCCGCTTGTTCGAGCGCGAGCAGGACAACTCCGCGCGCTTGACCGACGGCGATGCCGGTGGTCACATTCCGCGCGAAGAATAATTTTTCAACAGCGGATGTATCGGGTTTGTGTTGTTTGATGATTTTTCGCAGGTTGGTATACAACATCTCCAGCCGCGCGGACGGGGTTGCGTCTTTCGGGGTGGAGATAATGCCGAAGGAAACTGCGACCAGTTCCCCGTCGGGCAGGAGGCGCACGAGTCCGTATCCTGTGGTGGCGGTACCGGGGTCAATTCCGAGGGCAAGAGTCATTTTTTTAAACACAAAGGACACGAAGTGCACAAAGGAAAAACCTTTGTGACCTTTGTGTCCTTCGTGGTGAGTTAAGCCGCCTCAAGAGCCGCTAGCGCTTCGTCTGAAATTTTGACGTTGTGGAAAACATCCTGTACGTCGTCGAGTTCTTCGATGGTCTCGACCATCTTCATGAACTTCAACGTGGCTTCCACATCGAGTTCCACTTCCTGCTTGGCGACCATGCGCAAGCCCGATTCGTCCGGCGTGACTTTGGCTTGATGCAATGCGTCGGCGATGGTCTTGAAAGATTCGACTGGCGCATAAATTTCGAGCGTGTCGCCGCCGTCAATGACATCGTCCGCGCCCGCATTGACGCCCAACTCGAAGGCTTTATCAAACGATAACTGGCTGGAGGGAAATGCAAAATACGCTTTGCGATCGAATTGCCAGCTAACCGCGCCGGGCTCCGCCATGTTGCCGCCCGATTTGCTAAACGCGTGGCGCATATCTGGCACTGTGCGGTTGCGATTATCGGTCACGCAAGTGACCATCAATGCCGAGCCATGCGGACCGTAGCCCTCGAAGGTGATCTCTTCAAACACGGCTCCATCTTTGTCTTCGCCCGAACCTTTTTTTATGGCGCGTTCGATATTATCTTTTGGCATGTTTTCGGCACGAGCTTTATCCACTGCAAGCCTGAGGCGGAAGTTGGAATCGGGATCGCCGCCTTCGCGCGCCGCGATGGAAATTTCTCTGGCGAGGCGCGTGAAGATCGCGCCGCGTTTGGCGTCTGCCGCGCCTTTTTTGCGTTTGATGGTGGACCACTTGGAATGACCGGACATGACTTGCTCCTTGCTGTAAACCCACGCGGGGAACTTTTTGTGCTCTGTAAACGATTATACCATTAGGAAAAACGAGTTGTTTTCTTGACAAAAGAAAAAGAACCAAGGTTATATAATCAGGACAGGCATCATATTGAGGTTTTATGAGTAATGTTCAAAGCCAAATTACAGTCTTATTAGCAGATGATCATCCGACTACACGCGCAGGCTTGCGAGCAATTCTAAGCGAAACATCGGATATTCGAGTTGTTGAAGAGGCAGAAGATAGTTTTCAGTTAGAGACACTGGCAGCCGAACTACGCCCAAATATCCTTATCCTTGATCTCGCCATGCCTGTTTCTGTAAAAACAGCAAAGTGGGTACGTGAGCACATTCCTGAAACGCTTATATTGGTATTAACTGCACATGATCACGATGCCTATCTAGCCAGCATGATGGATGCGGGAGCAGTCGGCTTTTTATCAAAAACAGAAACAGGGGAAAGGTTAATTTCAGCAATACGCCAAGCCATGAACGGAGCACAGGCGTTTACAGAAGATCAGTTCGTGCGCGCGAACCGCTGGCGGCAAGAAGCAGGGAAAAAACTCGAAAAACTAACCCATCGGGAAGGGGAGGTTGTTCGCCTTATTGTTAAAGGATACGACAACAAGCAAATTGCGGAAAAACTGAATATAACAGCAAAAACAGCTGCCTTTCATGTCACTAACATTCTGAAGAAATTGGATGTAAAATCTCGCCATGAGGCAATTGTCTGGGCACATACATATTTGTCTGACAACCTCGAATAATTACCAGCACAAAGACTGGTAGTTTTCCCAGTTGCGATACCGTCATCAGCAAAGTAGAATGAAAAAATTAGTATGGTCTGTTTTTCAAGGAGTTCAAAACATGAACATAAAAAAATATTTTCGTTTGCTTCTAGTTGGTTCGGTATTACTTGCAGGCTTAATCCTCGGGATTGACTCCGCCTTAGCCTCAACGGAACAAAAGAAGGAAATTGCCCAAGAGTACCAACCGGATGGCGCTACGTTGGCTAATTATGACGCTCTCAAAAAAATGGAAGCACGCTTGGAAGCGACGCTACAAACAGACGGGTGGGTACGGCACAGCTATCATAGCAATTCTGTTGAAGATGTCCCAATATATCGAATGCCCGATGCACAATTTCCATCAGAAACCATCATTGAGACTTGGTTTCATTTTAATACGAATGGGCTGGTAGACCAACAGATCACGTTCATCACCCGCGACGGGAAGAGCCATTTGAGTGAAATCCTTTATCGCGGAGTGTATCGAAGCGCGGCGGAAGCTTTCGCGCCGCTCGATCAAGGACCCTATTCCCCGTCGTTATATTTCTATATTACCAGCGCATCTCCCGAAGCGACTGCCAAAGAGGGCGCACAAACGAGCGTCAACCAAGAGATGGTCGTAATCAATGGGAAAGATATTGCGCGCTTCACTGTCAGGGATATATTTCCCGCAGGGATGCCTGAATATTCCGAAAAGGATGCCGGCATTATCGGGATTATGCACGTTATTTACGTTGATCCTGAAACGGCGCAACCTTTACAAATTGATAACCATTTCCTGCTGAAGGATAACAACAGCCGCCCGTTTCTTGAAATCACCCAAATTCAAGCCGAAAGGGTCTTGTCGCCGCTAAAAGAAGTGCAATGGTATTTTGACAACTACGATCAGTTAGACTGGTCATCCTACGCCCAAGTATGGAGTTCAAAATGAACAAATTAAAGAAAAGTTTATCTGTCTTATTAACATTAGCCGCCTTGCTGGTTTCAACCTTCACGATAGCCTATGCGTCAACAACATTTACTCAGAACTTCATATATCAGGGTGATACTTATACCAAGAAACATATCTATACCCCGGGCGCTTCATCCTGGAACGCCTATGTTCGCAGCCAGTCTCCCCGAGTCTTTTCTTACCTTGGCGGGAATACCTGGTCACAGCGTCGAATCTGTAGCGGCGCCATTGTAAACTCGGTAAATCGTGGAGGCTGGGCAAATTACAATAGTTCGGCTGCAAATTCTGCGGTCTATTCATACGCTTATGCCACTGGCGCTTGCGCGAGTCAACGTATGGGCATCTATGCTTTACATCAGTATCAAGACTATGGATGGGGCAGCCCAATTAACAGTGATTACACGACCAGTATGGCAAAACCATAAAGAATAGATTTTCTCGCCATAAGCCAAAAGTTTTTGTCGGCCATTGATCAGCGCAACAAGCGCAGATTTTCCCTCTTTGAACCAGCACGTGTCGATATTCACACCACACTTCCCGGCGCCGAACGCCGGGACTGTGTATGTTCGGTGCAAGCACCTGCATTCCAATCTTATTTCTGATAGAGTTTAATGCTATAAGAGATGGTAACCGGGGATGTTTGCACCTCTTACTATTTTTATTCCAACTGGAGGTTGTTGATGAAAATGTTCAGGAGAGCTATTATTCTTTCCCTGCTCGCCGCTTCATCACTGTTGATTAAAGCATGCGCCCCAATCAACAGAGGCGATGGGATCACACCGATTGAAACAATTCCATCGGAAGCATCCTTACTGAAAGTATTCGAAGAGGCGCCAGAGATCCATAATTATCAGGGTAACTTATCCTCAGAGCAAATCGCCAAGAAATTGCTCACTCCGCAATGGGAGACCTTATGGCTCATCGGGAGGCTTGTAGATCAGCAAAAGGCTCTTGTGTATTATGTAAATGCCTGGATGGGGCGTGATGGACGAGGTTCATTGGTCGTCTCCGAAGCCCAAGATAGGTTAGCTGAACTGCCCGATGAGCTTGCAGCGTTGCGCGTTGCCGAGGAACAACTCAGCGACGAAAATCAAATTTCCAGAACTGGAAGCGCAAATTGGCTGAATGTCAAAAACCAGTGGACATATCATCCCTTTGAGAAGTCGGATCGCTTCATGTCTTTATTCCTTCCGTCGAGTCTGCCTAGCAATGTGGATTGGCAAATCATTGGTTCCAGCACAGTGGCGGGACGGGAAGCGCTAGTTCTACAAGGAGACGCTTTTAGATTGTGGGTGGATGTGGAAAAAGGCGTAATTCTACGCCTCGAGATGTACAGCCCCGAGCATCAGAACGCTCCCCTCGTTTCAATTCAGGTTGAGGCAATCGAATACGATCCAGCCCTGCCCGCTCGAACCTTGCAGATAGCGCCTCAAGATGGACATGAGCCAAGCATGGTCGAACGACCGGCAGGCAAGTTAATTGAAACTGCAGGACGATCATTGAGCTTTCATTATCTTTCGCTCAACGCCAGTAATCCTTCTGCCGGGTATGTAATTGACCTCTACCTTGAGCATGTCTTTCTGGGAACCCTAGATTTGGGTTCTGCCGGTTTCTATTGTGACCGTGCGTCAGATTGGGACCACTTTGCGTTCATTTATCAGTCACAAGGTAAAACAACAACTGAACTTCACTGGGTTGATTTACGAGATATAGGGAATGTTAACACAATCGCGATTGTGCAAAATCCCAGCGCACCGTCTTGGTCGCCAAACAGCATACGTTTAGCCGTGACAGGTTATCGAACAGACGACGTTTCACCCCAATTGAGAACTTTCGTTGTTAACATTCCATCTGGCGAGGTGAGCGACTTGGGACAAGGAAGCCTCGTTCCTCCTGCCTGGACGGATGACGGAAAGTATATCTTCGGGTTAGATCCAACTTATGCCAACTTGCTAATGTTTGATCCCAACACTGGGAGGCAGGTGGATTCATGGGCATTTGACCCAGAGCAATGGCAGATGGTCGAATCTTCTGCATTTATTAATAACGCTGAAGTCAACGAGAAATTACCGCGAACGGGTTTTGATTATTTGACAACATGCGCTATTCCCTAAAGCAGGGACGGAATATCTCTTCGCTCCAGCAAACGACGCTTTCCATGCGCAATGTCGGTTTAACGATTGATCGCATACAACGAATAAGAATTATTCGAAAAAACAAGCTCAAGATTTACCGGATAGTATAGATCCGAATCGTAAGGCGCGTTTAGAAGAAGATAATTGGATTTAGCGGTTCGCGCCAACTCAACAAGATCGCCCATATACTTTACTCGTCGGTTAGGCATATCCTTAAGTTTCTCCAATTTCTCCATCGTTCTATACTGATCGTTCCACGCCAACAATTGCCGCAGATCTGTATATGCCAACGGAGCGCCGTCTTTATACGAATAGGCAAGAGAGCGAAAAGCATAATATCGAATCGCCAGATTCTCCCCCTCAGTAAAAATAACCGCAGACACAGGCGTCTTGTCTCGAATTACGTTCAAGGTTTCTAATAGGTCTAGGTCTCTTTCAGGCAAAGAACAGATAAGCTTCGCTTCCGTCCAGCATCGCTTATTTTGATACACCGCTGCGCGAAAATCAGAATGAGAAGCGAACCCTCTAATTCCCCAAGCGGTCAAGAAAGCCACAAAGAAGGCGGCGCTTGCGATACGGACGGCGGAAAGACTCACGGTTCGGCGGCGTTGAAATTTCTCTTTTACCATCCAAAAGAAACACATTGCTAACAGCAACAATAACGGCGTCCAAAATCGAATCGTCCTCAAGACTTCAAATTCAGGCGGAATCGTTCGCAACTGCGCAAAGACAGCGCGCTCAATCGACGGAAGTATTGCGCCAACTAAAAATATTCCCGCTATCCATGCAAGGATCTGTCGTATTGCGGGAAAGAGATCGTGCGACTCGCGCCGCTTCATACCATAGACAGCGCCCGCCGCCGCAAACGTCACGACTAGATACCAGACAAGATCGAGCGCAAACCCCATACGGCTGGAAAAGAAATTTAACAGCACGCTTACAAGCCCGGTATCTCTCATCGTAAAGAAGCGGTCTTTCAGCACAGCCAGTACTCGATCGTAATCTTCGGGCGCGCCCGCGCTGCTCGCCACGCTGCTGAAATAGGTCGTTAAAAATGGAGACAACACAATCGCCAAGATTAAGAAGGCTACAGCCATTTTTTGCGCTTTCTTCCATGCGCCGCTTCCCTCTGCAGAGACCCAGAGTCCCAGCGTCAACGCCGCTATCCAAACAGGAGCGCTTACCGGATGAAGATACGTAAGCAATCCCACTCCCGCGAAGATAACAAACCACCAATTTGGATTCCGCCCGCGCGTAATCGCCAAGGCAAGTAAAAACGGAAGCAACGCTTGATACATGAAGCGAGGCAGCGCGTCTAAGAAAATTCCCCAGTAGTCGTAATATGTGCTGGTTGGAATGGAGATAATCAGCGCCGCATAAAAACCCATCCACGAATTC
>BQMV01000451.1 GCA_022181005.1 Anaerolineaceae bacterium
GCCTTGTGAGAAATATGATCGGCATATACAACCGGCCAAACTTTTTCTCTTTCATTTCTTTTTTTTTTTCAAGCAGAAGACGGCATACGAGATAAGGCCACGTGACTGGAGTTCAGACGTGTGCTCTTCCGATCTTAGGTACAATAAGGAGAATCAATGGCACAATCACTCCACGAAAAGTCTGTCTTGTCAAAACGAGAAAAGGAAGTGCTTGATTTGCTTGTTCAAGGAATGTCGAATAAACAGATTTCGCTTCACGTAGGCATAACCAAAAAAACTGTAGAAAAACACGTTACAAGCGTTTATCAGAAAATTGGCGTTCGCAGCCGAGCAGAAGCCATAGTGTGGGCTATGTCCCTTAAAAATGGGGGTAGGGATTTTCCCCATATGAAAGAAAGCAGGGATATTCCCCATAGCAAAAGGCAAGAAGCCCCACTAGAATGGAAGAAAATTTCTTTCATGAAAAGGAGAACACCAATGAAAAGACAAGACTGGTTTATTTCCACCATTGCAGGGTTTCTATTGGGATTAATCGCAATAGGAATAGGTATACCACGTATGCTAATGGAGTCTCCATCGGCAAAGGCATCCAGCCAGACGGACGAAATACTCTCACTAGTTCTAAACTCCCATTCCAAATGGACAACAGTTCAAGGGGAAGCAGAAGTTATATGGTATGGGACAGAAGGAGAAACGCAGTCTTACATCAACAAGTTCGTGATATATCAACCGCTATCGGCGTATGTTGATGTTCTCAATAAATCTAAGCCTGGTTTTAACGAAGGTCTGTGGGTTAGTGATGGAGATAATATCTACAATCTGGACAAAGAGAATAAATCCTACACTCAAGGGAAAATACCCAACTTTGCTAATGACCTTTCGGTCTTACCAAGCGATTTGTCGCAAGCAAAAGACGATGTAGTTTACAATCATCCCTTCTCTCTCCTAATTCCTGCTCCAGTAAAAGAATATATCTACCCAGAGTGGTTCGCACAGGGGAATCCTTCCACCGCTTATTCTTTGTTGGGAGAAGATAGCCTGTTGGGACGAAAAACATGGATTGTCAATTTACAATACAAAACGGGTCAAGCGACCGCTTGGATTGACCAAGCAACAGGAATGATACTAAAGTATGTTCAAGGGGAGAACGGTCAAAAATACGTTGAAGTTAATTTCATGTATCTGGAAGTAGACATGCCTGTTGGCGCTGACATCTTCAGCGTTCCTTCAGATTACCATTCAATTGGACAAGAATAATTGTTTCGATATTGAGGAGAAAAGACATGAAAACTTCTATCAAGAGAATGGTTGTTTCCCTTGTGATTGCTTGTTTGATGGTTTTTGCAAATGTAATAATTGCGCGCGCAGGAGGTCCATATTACATTAGCGAGAACCCGCTTACTTGGTTAGCGGGTTCGGGAACCCCCACATCAGTTTCTACATCATCATGTTATGGTGGCGCTTGTAAATACATGTACCAAGATACAGGGAATCCTGCCACATGGCGGTGGGCATATACCAACGCAAATGTATACCAATGGTATGTGTATCGCCCCAACACAGGAGAAGCGGCTGCCAAGTATTGGTGGCTTACCTACCGAAGCGGCGTTAAGGATAGTTGGTTTGTAACTGTAAACCAAGCAGCCAACAAAGGGACGTGGGCGTATTTAGGATACTCCGATTATTTACCAAACACCTACGGTGAACTTCGCTTGAGCAATCAATGTGTTTCTGGTTATTGGTGCGGGGGATTACGGGTATATTGGGATGATATGAGATACACTACAAGCCCATAAGAAAATCACAAACAGAATAAGAAACACACCATCTCTCTTGATGAAGGGGAGACAGTGTGTTTCTTCTCAATTAATGGAGCATTCAGTAAATGAAAATCTATTGCTTTTTATTATTAATTGTGCTTTTGCTACCGTCTTGCACCCAAGTGCCTATTGCACCAACTTTAGATACAAACTATCCGCTACCGACAGCACAAAACATAGCCACAGTAGATACACATCCACTTTTGTCTGATCTTAATATAAGTGGCAGGATTCTGGTTTACACGCCAAAGGGTGTCTATCTTGCAAATGCAGACGGAACGTCTCCTGCTTTGATTCATACTATCGAATCACCTCTGCTCATGATGTCCTTGTCGCCAGACGGCATGAAATTTGCGTATTTCAGCAATAATTCTTTGCATGTTAAAGACATAATCACAGGTACAGTAAGCACATGGAACCGAGAAATGATGGGCAGCATTGGCGGACAATTAAGGTGGTCTCCAGAAAGCAAGAAAATTGCTCTAGCCTGTTCTACGCCTAACGTACCAACGACTTCTCTTTGTTTGGTTGATGAAAATGGAAACATTGAATATCTAATCAAGGAAGAAAATATAGCAGATGAAATAGCAAGCCCTGAGTATTTTATTGAGCTACAAGATTGGAGCAGAGATGGTTCAAAACTTGTTTTCTTATATTATTCACCATCAGAAAAAGGACAGAAACAAGATTTTTCAATTTATTACTATGACGTGGTTTCCAAGATAACACAACTTATTCTTGATGGCAAAAAGCAGAATATGATTTTTCAGATCAGGGGAGTGAATATATCGCCTGACAATAAAACATTATTAATCAGCAGTATTGGTGAAAATTCACTGCCTCAAATTTTTGTTTTAGATCTTAGCGTAGCGCCTTTACAACTACAACAATTGCCAAACGCATCCTATACTAACCCTGTTTGGAGCAACGATAATTGCTGTTATTATATTCATGTAGAGCAGGATGGTTTCTATCAACATACGCTATTAGCCGATTTAACAGGAAACGTTATACTGAATTTGGATATTCAAGGCACTGTACTTCAATGGGTCAAATAACTCTCAAGAAAAAACTGGCTAACATTGCGTGCACTGGACAAGTGCGGGCTTTGCCCACACTTGAAGGGATTCAGCCCCTTTGGCATTTTCTACCTTTGGCTTTTCCCGCCAATTCCCGCACTTGCAAGTAACGCAAACCGTTGAAACTGTCGAAAAACTCTTTCTCAGACAGAACCTCATCCTCTAGAATCTGGCGGTGGGACGCTTTCCTGCCCTGGAGGCTAGATCAGCGCCCTAAAGGCGTGGGTCTTGCCGATATTGTGAACCAGAGCGGGCCGCTGCGCGCCCATTGTACATCAGAATAAAATCTAAGCGTGGCAGCGTTTTCGAGATCACGACGCGGATCAACAGGAATTGAATAGCCGATAGACATCTTCTTTTCCCGAAGGACATCGGGATGATGTGGCATGATTTTTCTCCGCACAGTTGGTGTGCTAAGCAATTTGTGATCCAAAGGCATTTCGCAACACCTCGGGCAATTCGCCAGAATAGGTCAATACCAATCGCTGCCCTGCCCGAGTTACAGCCATATATAACTTGCGCGTATTATCGCGGATCAGAGTTTCCCGTTCGTCATCAGAAAGCCGCAATGATTGTTCCTCTTCAAACAGAGATTTCAGCCCAACAAGGAACACGATCTGACTTTCTAATCCCGCTCCTGCATTGAGCGTTGTCACACGAACATAATCACCGGGAAAGGTATCCTTCGGGTCTATTGCCGAACCTTTTCCCAATCGATCTTCAATTGCTTGAACTAAATATTGCACGCCTTTCCCGTCTGTATGCAGCAAGAGGATATGCTTTTTAGGAAGTCCCTTTTTCACCAAGTCATGCACCTCATTTGCCACTCGTGCCACCTCATCCTGCGGACTGGTCAGTGGAAGCAATTCGGGGAAAACGCCGTTGGGCATATTCAAAATATCAGGCGCAAGAATATCCTCATCTTTTTCATCTTCCAAACGTAAGCGATACAACAGGGTCGCAAACTGCATGATCTCGCGGGTTGTGCGGTAGCTCTTGCGCAGGCGGTGCGTATGTCCCCGCACATCCAGACCCAAAGACCGCCATGAAGCGCCTCGCCCCAAAAAGCCCTGTGTAGGATCTGCCACCATAAATAAATGCCCGCTGCGCGGAACCAGCGCTTTCTGAAGCAAACGCATCCAGATCGGAGCAAAAAATTGCGCTTCATCAACTAGAATAAAGTCGTATAGTGGCAGTTGATGCGAGCCATCCTCGGTAGATTTCCACAACAAGCGCGGGATATCGCCCCAATCCAACATGCCTCGACTCTTAAGTTGATTTTGATACCCTACCATCGAGTCAAACATCATCTGACGTATTTTCTCACTCAACCCAAACCCGCGCCCGCGCCGGTCCACTGCAAGATATTCTCTGCGCGTCATGGGAAGTTGATCTTTAAACCAATCCAGTTCGCTTTGGAACATCTTGCGCGAAATGTTAGAATTTTGCAAATGTTTTCGCCAAACTTCTTCAACAAGAGTTTCACGAGCGCTTAAGGAAAGCGGCTTAATCCATTTGGGCGATTTCATCCAATGGTGATAGCACCAACCATTAAAAGTCCGCCACTCGATGGTGTTCTCGTCTCTTCCTGTCAAACGAGAGAAATTTCCTTGTAAGGCATGGCTGATCGGGCGATTATGGGTCAACACTAGAAAACGTTTATCTGGGTAAAGGTGATACAACAGGCGCAAGCGGTACAAAAGAATCAAGGTCTTGCCGCTGCCTGCCACCCCATTGATAATGTTCAGGCGCATATTAGAGGAAAGGGGTTGGTCATCGAGCGGAAGGTCGATCTCGTACTTCACCGCGCGTTCCTGATCATAATCCAGTAGATAGTCGGTTAAGCCTGCTTCACGCCTGCGGTCCACAGTTGGGCGAACGGTCATATCTGCCGGCACAACCACTTCTGGCGTAAACTTCTGACGCAACTTCTCTAACCAGATAGTATCCACTGGCACATCAGGAAAGTAAGCCTCCCACCCAACCTCGGATTGCAAGAGTTCTTTACCCGCCCAGTGCGCCTCGCTCGTTGCACGTTTCAATCGGCTGGCTTGAACCTGTTTATCTTGAATATTTGGGAAGATCACCAACGTTTCAATATTTTGGTTGTTGGGCATTTGCAATTCATGCAGGAAGTTTTGCAAGAGAGTGTTTTCCTTAATCCCCAGCGGCTCCTTAGCATCTCCCAATAGCAGCATTTGCGCCGCCGTCCGGGTTTTCTCCTCTGTTGCCAAACTGACTTTCACCAGTAAGGCTTGGCCCGTTTCCGTGAGCATCAGGAAATCGGGCATATCCACTTGCCAGGGCGCTAAATGGTGCCAGACGAAATAGGTATCGGGCAGCGCTTTCAAGGCGCGAAAAACGCGGAGAACTTCTTTTGGGATAAGTTGCGGCGGCGAATCAGGAAGGATACGAGCCATAATGAACTACGAAAGATTGCCGTTTGGAGCCATAATGTGAACGCTGCTATCAATTAAGTCGCGCAGAAGAGTAAGCGCTTCCTTTTTGGATGGATCGAACTGGTCTGCATTGAGCATCTCATGGCTGCCTACCAGGATCAACTTAGAACGCGGACGAGTCACCGCTACATTCAAACGATTTGGGCTGAAGAGAAAGTCTGCCACTTGTGCAGCGAACTTGGAACTGGCGGTGGTGAAGGACACCAGGATAACTTCCCTTTCTTGTCCTTGCATACGCTCCACGGTGTCCACCACAATCTTATTGAAGACTTCGCCGTCTTCCAATGTCCTGCGTAACAAACTACGGATCAAACGGCTTTGGGCGCGATAAGGAACCACAACCCCAATCTCGCTGGGGTCTACCTCACGGATGAGCAGGGAGATTACCAGTTCCAAAACAACGTGCGCTTCCATTGGACTGCGTACCGTAGAGTTTTGATGACAAAGATCGAGGAAGACGATGGGAGAATCCGGGGCGAGAACCAAATCCCATTTGGTTGGCTCAGGCGAAAGGTCCAGACGGCGAGGCGCAGATTGCGAACTGGGGCGCAGTTCATTCCGATAGAAGTTCCGGCTGGGCCAGCGCGTCAGCACATCATTCAAACGATAGGTGATGCTGAGCATGGTCTCGTTCCCTTGCCCGGAAAGGTAATTGAAGATGGAAATTTGGGTCGCCTCCTCTTCCGAAAAGGCGGTGACTGGCGGCAGTTGATTCTCGTCGCCAATGAAGATATATTTGCTGCCCGCCAACATGCCCATGATGGCAAGCGGCAAGGTAATTTGTGAGGCTTCATCGAAGAGAACGACATCGAATTCCACTCCAGAGAGTCGTTTGGTTTGCCGCGAAAAAGGGGTTGCGCCGATTACATATCCGTCGTTGATTTCGCCAAAGCGCGACGATTTGAAACTAACAAAGTTGGGAGCGCTTAGGTCGGCGGTGTGGCGTTCTTCTCCGATCTTGCAGACCGGGATGCTATCATCCAATTTGTAAATTTTGTTAAGAGCATTGTGAATTGCACGATGAGTGAGGGCGGTGACAAAAACACGCTTACCATCCCCGACTAATAAACGGGCAAGGTGTGCCAGCATGAGCGTTTTGCCTGTGCCTGGCGGACCTTGGATCAAGTGAAGCAGATCAGTCCCATAAGACATGGCAACGGCTTCAATTTGGCTGTCGTTTAGTCCAGCGCCTTGCAATTCCACCTTAGCGCGTTCGTATTTTGCAAAATCCAATTTGGGCGTAAGCGCGCCTTGTAGGATGGGCAGTATGAAGGAGCGCCCAAGATTCGAGTCTGCCGCTTCATCCAATGCAGACAGAAAGAATAAACTGGAGTCGAACCAATCCTGATCCATGAGCCAGCTTTCAGGATTTTGTGCCAGAAACAGTTCATTTCCCCGAATCAGGTTAATCTCAATTTCAGTCTCATTGTCGTATTGGATATCACAATGAAGAACATTTTCATCTCTTGGGTCGCCGCGATGCAAGATCACCAAATCTCCTTCACGAAAGCGGGACTCGTTCGTATCGCAGGTGAGACGGATAATATTATTCTTGTATTGTTGTACTTTCAATCCTTCTACTGCCCACCCTCGCGCCACCCTTTCATTTAATGGAGTGTTCCACTGTTTGTTTAGCGTTTCACGTCGGGCGTCTGCTTCATTCTCGACAAAGGTGCGTAGGCGTTGGAGGAAATCTGAGATGGATGTTGGCATAATTTTATCTGGCTGTTTTTGTGGAGAACTCCCTACTATTTATATATTATACGACATATATTTTTGCAGGCATTTGAATGTCACTCTTTTTGTTAAGTACCTGAAAGCTACGAACACACAATTAATGGATTGGTCGAGAAGCATCTCGATCTGTCGGTCTTCGATGCGCGCTACAACAACGACGAGACGGGCGCCGCCGCTATCCATCCCAAGATCCTACGTCAGGCAGCTGGGGTATTGAGCTGGCGGTTATGCTTGTCGAAATCCAGTCAGCGTATGCGCCGATTAACTTTGCGCTCAAAACGCAAAGTGGATGTACAATGGACGCGCGGCGCTTCGCTCTGGTTCACAATATCGGCAAGATCCACGTCTTCGGGGCGCTCACCTGACCTGACAGAGCGATAGAAAACGAGGACTGTCCATACTCGGCCCCTGACACACGGGGACGGCTCTCTCCACAATCGGTTTTTCGACAGTCTCGTTGGGCGCATCCCTTGCAAAATATTGGGACTTGAAATAGCACGACATTCATGCTATAACTTTGGCATGATAAGGTCGTTCAAGGATACAGGCACGGAAGATATTTTCAACGGTGAAAATACCAAAGCGGCTAGAAAAATCTGTCCGTCTTCCATCTGGAAAATTGCCAGTCGAAAATTAGACCAGCTAGATTCTGTCGCTGCCTTGCACGAGTTGAGAATTCCACCAAACAACAAACTCGAAGCCTTATCGGATGACAGAAAAGGTCAACACAGTATCCGCATAAATGACCAATATCGAATTTGTTTTGTGTGGACTACTTTGGGTCCCGACCAAGTTGAGATTGTTGATTACCACTAGCGAAAATAGCAGGAGATAATTTATGGTTCGTGTTCCTACCAATCGCATACCCACTCATCCAGGCGAAATGCTTTTGGAAGAGTTTCTGAATCCGATGGGAATCAGTCAAAAGGATTTGGCTGACAATCTTGAAGTTCCTTATCAGCGCATCAATGAAATCGTCAATGGGCGCAGGGGCATCACGCCAAGCACGGCTTTACGTTTGGCTAAATTCTTTGATATGTCTGCTGATTTTTGGATGAATTTACAGTTACGCTGGGATTTGTATTTTGCTCAGCAGGATGAAAACAAAGTGTTGGAAAGAATTCATCCATATTCGGCGCTCGTCTAAAAAAGTAAGCGAATCTTAAGGTCAAGAGCGTGCCACCGATGAATAGCAGTGTCAACCCCAAAGGGGCGCTTCGCAGGGGTTGGAGGGAAACTCGATCTAAAAAGCCCTGCGTCTGGCAAGGGTACAATGGACGCGCAGCGGTTCGCTCTGGTTCACAATATCGGCAAGATCCACGTCTTCGGGGCGTTCCCCTGACCCTGACAGAGCGATAGAAAACGAGGACTGTCCATACTCGGTCCCTGACACACGGGGACGGCTCTCTCCACAATCGGTTTTTCGACAGTCTCGTTAGCCAACCCCTTGCAAAACATTATCGCCTCGTGATATTATCGGGCTATGATTGAATCCTTCGCCTCTGATGAAGCCGAAAAAATCTTTCATGGTCAAGTTTCAAGAAAGTTCCCGAAAGATATTCAACGAACCGCCCGCCGCAAATTGATCTATCTGGATGACGCAGAAGATTTGCAAGATTTGCTTGCGCCCCCTGGAAATCGGCTTGAAAAATTAAAAGGCGACAGGGCAGGACAACACAGTATCCGCATTAATGATCAATGGCGAATTTGTTTCAAATGGTCAAGTAATAAGGCGAAAGATGTTGAGATTGTGGATTATCACGGATGAGAGAAAAAATGATGGACAAAACTTTATCACCTATTCACCCTGGCGAAATTTTGCTGGAAGATTTTATGAAGCCATTTGGCTTGAGTCAGTATCGCTTGGCGCACGACATCGGCGTTACCCCAATTCGTATCAGCCAGATTGTTAACGGGGAGCGTTCAGTTACCGTTGATACCGCCATGCGCCTTGCTCGTTATTTCGGCACAAGCGCGGCGGTTTGGCTTCGTCTGCAAGTCCGCTATGATTTAGAAGTTGCAGAAAGCGAATTGAGTGGAAAAATAAATAAGGAAGTCAAGGTATTGGCTCAAACACCAAGTCATGTATAAGCAGGCAGTTGCCCACCGATGAACAGCAGTGTCAATCCCCAAGGGGGCGCTTCGCAGGGATTGGAGGGAAACTTGATCTAAAAAACCCCGCGTCTGGCAAGGGTACAATGGACGCGCAGCAGCGGTTTGCTCTGGTTCACAATATCGGCAAGATCCACGTCTTCGGGGCGCTCCCCTGACCCTAACAGAGCGATAGAAAACGAGGGCTGTCCATACTCGGTCCCTGACACACGGGGACGGTTCTCTCCACAATCGGTTTTTCGACAGTCTCGTTGGCAGTCTCTTGCAAATATTATACCTGGGCGGTTGATATTACATAAGATATCGCATATAATACCAATATGAAGCCGCCTGATATTGTCCTTGACACGAATGTAATCATTGCTGCTCTACGTTCTAAGAAAGGCGCATCTAATAAATTACTCTCTCTGGTTGGAACGCATCAATTTGAAATCCATGACTCAGTGGCGCTAATTTTAGAATATGAAGATATTATTCAACGCCAGAGAGAAGAATTTGGGTTATCCCAAGAAGACGTAGCCGATTTCATTGATTCGCTTTGTTCAATGGCTCATCATCACAAGGTCTACTTTTTGTGGCGTCCAACTTTATCAGATGTAGGCGATGAACTTGTGCTTGAATTGGCTGTAACGGCAGGTTGTGAATACATCGTGACGCATAATGTCCGCGACTTCAAAAACATTGACAACTTTGGAATTCAAGCC
>BQMV01000452.1 GCA_022181005.1 Anaerolineaceae bacterium
CCTACACGACGCTCTTCCGATCTGGATTAGCGTGCCCTGTAGTACTCAGGTATCCGGCGGAAGATAATCAGTTTTCGCATACGGGGCTATTACCCTCTTTGGCAGGCTGTCCCACACCTTTCCGCTAACTGATCATTTTATAACTTCCATATGCCAGACCCTACAACCCCGCCCATGCAAGCATGGACGGTTTGGGCTGTTCCCCGTTCGCTCGCCACTACTAGGAGAATACTTTCTTTTCCTTCAGGTACTTAGATGTTTCAGTTCCCTGAGTTCCCTTCCTCCAACTTATGTGTTCAGTAGGAGGATGCTCGAGGTTCGCTCGAGCGAGTTTCCTCATTCGGAGATCCCCGGATCAAAGCCTGTACACGGCTCCCCAGGGGCTTATCGCAGTGTCCCACGTCCTTCATCGGCGCTTGACGCCAAGGCATTCGCCGAAAGCCCTTAGTAGCTTCTCCACGTGATGCGGAGAAATTATTACTCTTTCTTTCGGCCTACAAATATTTCTTTCTTTAGATATTTGAGGATATTATCTTTCAGTCACTATTCAGTTATTAAGGTGCAATCACCGATTGACCGGTGACCGACGCTCTCGATCGCAATCCAGAGCGTCGGTCGCCCTTCAATATATGCTTTTATAAACGCAGATCGACCCGGCGCGCGCACGCCGGGTCGGAGAACTTCGACCTGATCAGCGTCGCGGCTTTTGCGTTATGTCTGCGTATCGTTCAACAAATTTCTTCTTTACTCCAAAAACATTCCAACGAACTCAGTGGAGATGGCGGGATTTGAACCCGCGACCTTCGCGTTGCAAACGCGCTGCTCTCCCGCTGAGCTACATCCCCAGAACATACTGGGAGAGTGGGCTTGACAGGATTCGAACCTGTGACCCCTGCGTTATCAGCACAGTGCTCTAACCAACTGAGCTACAAGCCCGTAGAACTCTTTGACAACTAAATAGTGACAGGAAACTTCTCCTCTGCGTCCAGCGCCTCATCACCGTAAGGCTACGAACATGAGTGGAGCGCGTCTCTCGTGAGGGAGAGCGCTCAAGTACTCTAGAAAGGAGGTGATCCAGGCGCACCTTCCGGTACACCTACCTTGTTACGACTTCGTCCCAGTCACCAGCCCCACCTTCGACGGCGTCCTCCTTGCGGTTAGACTACCGGCTTCAGGTGTTGCCAGCTCCCATGACGTGACGGGCGGTGTGTACAAGGCCCGAGAACGTATTCAACGCACTATAGCTGACGCGCGTTTACTAGCAACTCCGGCTTCATGCAGGCGAGTTTCAGCCTGCAATCTGAACTGAGGACAGTTTTGGGGGATTAGCTCCGCCTCGCGGCTTGGCAACCCATTGTACTGCCCATTGTAGCGTGTGTGTAGCCCCAGGCATAAAGGCCATGCTGACTTGACGTCATCCCCGCCTTCCTCCGGCTTAATACCGGCGGTCCCGCGTGACACATGTAACACGCGGCAAGGGTTGCGCTCGTTAGCGGACTTAACCGAACATCTCACGACACGAGCTGACGACAGCCATGCAACACCTGTTCAGGCTCCCTTGCGGGTCGATCACCTTTCGGATCTCTACCACCTGTATGTCAAGCCTGGGTAAGGTTCTTCGTGTAGCATCGAATTAAACCACACGCTCCGCTGCTTGTGCGGGCCCCCGTCAATTCCTTTGAGTTTTAACCTTGCGGCCGTAGTCCCCAGGCGGTGAACTTATCGCGTTTGCTTCGGCACTGACGGTGTTTAAGCCGCCAACGCCAAGTTCACATCGTTTATGGCTAGGATTACCGGGGTCTCTAATCCCGTTTACTACCCTAGCTGTCGCGTCTGAGTGTCAGAAACAGACCAGAAGATCGCCTTCGCCACTGGTGTTCCTCCCGATATCTACGCATTTCACCACTACACCGGGAATTCCATCTTCCTCTTCTGCTCTCTAGCCTGATAGTATTGAACGACCTCTCCCAGTTGAGCCGGGAGCTTTCACGCCCAACTTACCAAACCACCTGCACGCGCTTTACGCCCAGTGAATCCGGATAACGCTCGCCTCCTACGTTTTACCGCGGCTGCTGGCACGTAGTTAGCCGAGACTTATTCCTGCGATACTGTCCTTTCTCATCTCGCAGAAAAGCGCTTTACGACCCGAGGGCCTTCATCGCGCACGCGGCGTTGCTGCATCAGGCTTTCGCCCATTGTGCAATATTCCCTACTGCTGCCACCCGTAGGTGTATGGACCGTGTTTCAGTTCCATTGTGGGGGGCCACCCTCTCAGGTCCCCTACCCGTCGTAGCCTTGGTGAGCCATTACCTCGCCAACTAGCTGATGGGACGCAGGCCCCTCCCAAAGCGGATTACTCCTTTAGTCATCGGTTTCTAAACCCGGTGACCACATGCGGTATTAGCAATCCTTTCGGACTGTTATTCCACACTTTGAGGCAGGTCGCCCACGCGTTACTCACCCGTTCGCCACTAGGACACTCCTCGTATTGCTACAAAAAGAGCCTCGTTCGACTTGCATGTATTAGGCACGCCGCCAGCGTTCATCCTGAGCCAGGATCAAACTCTCCGCAAAAAATTTTTCACTCTTACGAGTGTTAAGTTTACGGGTATTTACTGGATTCGACAGATTTGTTGCTTCCTATCACTATTCAGTTGTCAAAGTGCGGAGCGGAACGACTTCGTTTTGAACGTGTCGTTCCCGCCTGTTTCTCATCCACAGACGAAAAACCGATGTCTTCTTTCAACATCGGCTCGTCAGACTGCAAAACCAACAGGCTTGTGTCTCTGACGTGAGACCACTTCTCAGTTTTCAATGATCTGTCAGGGGGACGAGATCCATGAACTTACTGCGAACGCTGATTATACGTTTATTCACTTTCTTGTCAAGCGTTTTCAAGCTCATTAACCTTAAAGAATCGCGCCAATTTTCCATCGACGCACACGCCATGAGCAAGCATGATGACATTCATAGAGCGTTTCGGTTAGCGTATTTCCAGTTTCGCGCATGCGACTCGATCAATTCTACCACACGGGTCACGCCATCTTCTTTATTAATTGACTGACTAAGCGCGCGCGTGCATTGACGAATGTTATCCCCACTCGCTTCGATGATGGCTTGAGTCAATCGTTCAACAGAGAGGCGTTTCACCAAAATTGGCTTTGGCGCAGCGCCCGCCGCGTGGACTCTTCGCGCCCAAAACGGTTGATCGGTCATGAATGGGACAATGACTTGCGGAATGCCCGCCCGAAGACCGGCGGCAACCGTCCCTGCGCCACCGTGGTGGATGAGCATGTTGCAACGCGGCAAAAGCCAATCATGCGGAGCGGAGTCGAGGTAGAGTAGATTGCTGGATGAATTTTTGTGAGCCCCTCCCCATCCTGACAAGATGATCCCTCGTTGACTTGTTTTCGCCAGAGAGTCTCGAATGATACAGTCAATCTTTTCCGCATCACGATTAACCATACTGCCGAATGAAACACAAACGGGAGGATCGCCCGCATCAAGAAATTTTTGGAGTTCAGTTGAAGGCTGAAACGATTCGGTTTCGTCAAAAAAGAAATATCCCGTCACGTGGACGTTCGCCGACCACTCTTTTGAAGGTGGGATAAGGCTGGGACTCCACGCGCACAGCATCAAGGTCGGAGGGCGAAACGGATCGTCGTCAAATGGAAAATAAAGCGTACGGTTGGGAAGTTCTGCGCGGCGGCTGATCTGTCGAAATCCAAAACGCGACAGCCACCAAATAATTTTTATCCCCGCGACATGTGTGAAATAATTCAACGCGCGGAGTTTCAGGTCGGGCAAAACGACGCTTGGATAATCGCCCGTTGGCGCGAACATTGGAAAGGTTTGCACGTGGACATCGGGAATTTTCATCTCGCGCGCGCGAGTGTGACCGTCAACCGCGTGCGAAAAAGCATGGATGATGAGGTCGGCATCTTTGCATGCATCCGCGCTTTGCTGAAACACATCCGCGCCGACTTCGAGCGCGTGAGCAAATCCCTCGCGCAACATTTTGAAAATATTGTTGCGGGCATTGTTGATGCGAAGAATCGCGGTACCGGGGTCGCCCAGCAGAGGGACAAATGGAATGCCATATCCTTCGACAAGATCCTTGAAGCGACTCGGCGCGGCAAGCTTGACTGAATGTCCGCGTGAAATTAATTTGACAGACAATGGAAGAAACGGCTGAACATCTCCGCGCGAGCCGTAGGTAAGGATGGTTATGTTCAATACTATGGCGCAGAATTATCAACAATTGGCAGCGACTCCAAGTCGCCGGCGGTAAATTGAATGAGCGAGGTATACGCCCAAAATGTTTGTCCTGGCTTGTCGGGGAATTCGATCAGGACCCACTCGCCAGCGCTTGAACGCCCCACCGCAACAGCAGACTGACCAGCTTCCAACGCGCCCGTTAAAGCGGAAGTCATTGAAGCGAAGGCGTGCAGGCTAATTGGCGAATCGCCAGGGTTGACGATGGCAATCAGCGACGGCGTTTCGGCAGTTGGCGCTTGCGCGACAGTCGTCGCGCTTGGCAAGACGACGACCGTGGCGCCGATCAGTTGAGCCAGTTCAAGCACATAGGCGTCGTGCTGTTGACGGGCAAGCGCAAGCCCTTGGTTGACTCTTTCCATATCGGCGCCGCTTAAAAAGGCGAGGAACGTATTAATCGTCGTATTCATGTGAAGAATTTGGCTCTCTTTTAAATGCGTGAGGCAGGCTGGAGCAACATAGTCTTGCACGGCGCGGCGGATGTCTTGCAGTTTGGATACTTGCGGCGCCACCTGCGTGCGCGGCAGAACAGAGGCAAGTTGATAGGCGTCGTCGAAGGCGCGCATAAATTGATGGAGTTCGCCCGCCGTCGTTTTGACATTTTCAGGCGCGCAGAGATTGGCGGTGGGCGTCGCCACAACCTTAATAGGAATGGCGGTCGGTTGCGGTTGATTAACGCATGCAGAAACTATCAACAACCCAAGCAACAATGGAAGCAATCGGATTTTTTTCACTCTTTTGCCTTCTATAAAATTAACAGGGATGGCGCATACGCCATCCCTGTTATTCTATCAAAAAATTCGGCTTCTTATCTGTCGACCAGGACAAAAATTCCATCATGAGTCGAGGAGGTTTCAAAGAATCCGTCGTCGCCTTGTGGCGCGAAATCGAAGAAGTTCGGGTAGGGTTTTAGAGCAGGCTTAATGAAGGCGTCGTCATGAATCAACGTGATTCAATCTGCGCCAAATCTAATTTGTTAGAGTAACGATTCTTCAATCCATTTCTCGTCTGCCCGAAAGCGCTCTCAACAACGTATTCTGGTCGGCGTATTCCAAGTCGCCGCCCATAGGGAGACCTCTTGCCAGCCGAGTGACGTGCACGCCGAATTGTCTCAATTGATTCTGCAGATACAACGCGGTCGCGTCGCCTTCCATGCTGGGATTCGTTGCAAGGATGATCTCCTTCACTCCCCCGCCAGCAACGCGCGCCAGCAATTGCTTGATCTTCAAATCATCGGGACCGATGCCTTCGATGGGAGATAAGACTCCTTGCAAGACGTGATACTTTCCATTGAAGCCCGCCGTGCGTTCGAGGGCGAGGACATCCAGCGCTTCTTCCACCACACAGATGACCGACGCATCGCGCACAGACGATTCACAAATTTCACAACGTTCGCGTCCCGCTTCCATGATATTAAAACATTCGGGACAAAACGCCGTGTTCTTTTTGAGATGCGCCAACGAAATCGCCAAGTCCTCCGAGACATCGTCTGTGGCGCGCAATAGATAGAACGCCAATCGTGAAGCAGATTTGGGTCCGATGCCTGGCAGGCGTTCGAGGGCGTTGATTAATGACTGAATCGATTCGGGTAACAGCATAAAAGTTTCAAATGTCACGTTCCACGTTTCAAGTGACTTGAAACCTGAAACTTGGAACATGGAACCCTAAAAAGGAAGCCCACCCGCCAACGGACCCATCAACTTTTGTTGCAGTTCGCGCGATTGGTCGAGCGCCATGTTCACCGCGGACAAAACCATGTCTTGCAGCATTTCGGCATCGGCGTCTTTCATGAAATCGGGGGAGATCTCAACGGACTGACATTTCTGATCGCCCGTCATCACGACCTTGATCGCGCCGCCACCCGCCGTGGCAGTGACAGTTTCCTCGGCGAGTTTCGCCTGCGCTTCTTCCATTTGTTGTTGCAGGCGTTGCAGTTGTTGCATCATGCCTGCCTGCCCGCCCATTTGTGATCCTTTATTGAATCCTTTTGCCATTATTTAGTCTCCTAGTCTTCTGATCTCTTAGTCTCCTAGTCAAAAACAGTCAGCAAGTCAATAAACGATTGAGTCGTTCGACTAACTGACTAAAGGACTAGCAGACTAGATGACTAATCCTGCGTATCCACGATCTCGCCGCCGTGTTGGATGGCGGCTGCCACCATGCCGTCTTGCGCCACGCTCGCGGGGATCTTGCCTTTGGCGTTCGTCACCACACAGCGCACGCTCACGTCCGCGCCGAACTCGTCCTTGATCAATTTTTGGATCGCCTCGATCTGGTCGGGCTTGTCAATTTTTGAAACCAGCACATCGCTCGCCAGCCCCAAGATCAAGGTTGAGCCTTGCATGTCAATCATCCGCGCCGAATTCATCAACGCCGAAAGATTCGCCTGCGCCTTCGGGAGCGACGCGGACATACGCTTCCACGCCTTGATGATATCGCCGACGTTGATTGCGGATTTTTCCACTGGATGTGGAGCCGCTTCTTTCCCGACTTGAGGTTGGTCCGCCATTCGGGAAGCCGATATACCCTGTCGAGTGTCCGCGACAACCTTCGGCTTGGGTTGACTCGGCGTCCCACTAGAAGATGATACGGCAATTTGCAGAGATTCACTTGGAACATCTAGCGCTTCCGCCAACGCGAGTTCTAGACTCAACGACGGCTGCCAGCCGCCGCGCAAATCTACCGCCGCATGATTAAATATTTTGATCATTCTCAAAATATCGCCGGTTGAAAACGATTTTGCATGCGTTTGCATCTGCTTCTTCACGTCCGCTGTGGCTTCCACTTGATTGATGTTGCCCATTTGAATCAACATCAGCCCGCGCAGATACTCGACAATCTGGCGCGCCAGCGAACGCGGATCGGCGCCCGCGTCAAGCGCCGCATGGATAGACTCCAGTCCGCGCGCAGAGTCGCGGTCGTTAATCGCGCTCAGCGCATCCAGCACAAATTGACTCGCAGCCACGCCGAGCGTTTGCTGTGCAAATTCCAGCGTGATCCGGTCGCCTCCCGATGAAAGCTGGTCGAGCAAAGACTGCGCATCGCGCATCCCGCCGGCAGACTGACGAGCGATCAAGGTCAGCGCATCGTCGTCGGCTTGGATGGCTTCGGCTTCGACAATGTATTTCAAATTGGCGACGATCTCATCCACAGACACACGGCGGAACTCATGACGTTGACAACGCGAAAGGACCGTCGCAGGGATTTTGTGAATCTCGGTGGTGGCTAAAACAAAGATAGCGTGCGAAGGCGGCTCTTCGAGCGTCTTGAGCAGCGCGTTAAACGCCGCCGTCGAAAGCATGTGAACTTCGTCAATAATATAAATTTTGTATCTGCCTTGCGACGGCGAAAAATTGATCTTATCGCGCAAATTGCGGATATCGTCTACGGAAGTGTTGGATGCCGCGTCAATTTCGATCAGATCGAGGAAGCGGTTCTCGTTGACGGCTTTGCAGTTTTCGCATGTGTTGTCGGGTCGCATTGCAGGATCAGGATTCGTGCAATTGACCGCCTTCGCCAGCAGACGAGCCAGCGTCGTCTTGCCCGTCCCGCGCGAACCAGCGAAGAGGTACGCATGCGCGACACGATCAGCGGCAATGGCATTCTTCAACGTCGCAACGACGTGATTCTGCCCCATGACAGCATTCCAATCTTGCGGTCGGTATTTTCGGTAAAGAGCTTGAGTCATTTTGGCAATTCGTAATTCGTAATTCGTTTTAAACCGCGAAGCGCGTTAAGGCTTGCGCTGAGTTGCATCGAAGCGGCGCCAAAAACAATCTTTATAAAATCTTCGCGGACTTCGCGCTCCTGGCGGTTAATCAAGGGACCTTGTAAACGGCTCTCACATTTCCACTCGGATCAAATAGTTGCGCCTCTTCGCCCGATTGCCAGATCGCCTCTGAGTCGCCCCAGTATAAATCAATGACAGTATTTGTTCCCGCAACGGTATGCACCTGAACTGCGCCGCCGCCATTGAGCGTCAGGTTGGGGAAGGTGAAAGTGTTCCGATCTGAGTCGCGCAGCTGCCAATTCGCTAAATGCACCGGCTGATCTCCCGCATTGCGAACGACGACCAATTCAGCGTTCAGCGTTCCTGCGCCGATAATGTTCACAATCTCAATGGGAACGTCCGCGTCGGGGCTGAGAGTCGGTTGCGCGGCAAGATCGCTGGAAGAAACCGGGGCAAACTGCACCGGGGAAAGAGCCGCCTGACGGTAATTACGGTCGTACCAAAATAGAATTGCGCCGGTCACGCACGCGGAGATGAACGCGTTGAGAAGCAGGTATTGAATAAGTCGGCGGCGGTCCATCGTCGTCGAATCATAGCACAGATTATGCGTTTTAAATAAAAATCCCGCATTTCATGAAACGCGGGATTAATTCTTCAAGCGTCGTTACGGTAGGCGGGTCATCTCAAAATCGTCAAAGGAAACATCCGCAGACGAAGACTCCTCGGCGCTCCAAACGAACAATCCTATCCGACCGGAGGTATAGGTCGTATCCTTCACGCTGTCAATTTGCACGCCGTTAACATAGAGCGTTAACGCGCCGTCGCCGTCGCAATCAACGCCAATGCGATAAACGGATTGATTCTTCGGGATCAAACTGGAAGGTCCCCACTGATCGTCGTTCGTAAGAAAGATATCGGATCCTGTGTCTGGCGATTTTGCGATCGCATACAATCCCGAAGGAGTGATCGCAAAATAATACGTTGAGTCGTTGCCTTGCAAATGGCACATCACGCCAAAAGCGGTATTCGGATCGGAACTGCTATCGCGGACGGTTACTTCAGCATGGATATTTGAATAGGTTTCTTTGTTGGCTGTGCTCCATACATAAAAATTATCTTTATAAACAATAAAGCGCAGAGCGTTGTCAACATATTCA
>BQMV01000453.1 GCA_022181005.1 Anaerolineaceae bacterium
TTTTTTTTTTAATGCTACTGCGACCACCGAGATCTACACTCTTTCCCTACACGACGCTCTTCCGATCTAGCCCCATGGATTTGGCGAGTCTCATTGTTAATTCGGTAACGCGCCTAGTATGCCCTTCGGTTTCCCGGTCTCGCAGTTCCAGCGCGCGCGCCCAACCTTCAAGCGTGATGTCGTAGGCTTGAATGATCTCTTGATTTGATTTCTGCAGGTTTTCGAAAAGGTGAGCGTTGTCAATTGCGATGGCGGCTTGCCCAGCCAGCGTTTGTAGAAACTGCATCCAGTATGCGCTGAGGACTGGCGCGGTGCGATGGAAGACTTCAAACACTCCCTTGACCTGTCCTTTTACGATCAGCGGAATGCCGATATAGGAAACAAATCCTTCTGTGCGCAACATAGGATTATTTTTCAATTCTGAAGAATTTTCCAGATTAATAACCTGATGCGTTTTCCCCTTAAAAAGAATCTGACTTGCTAACCCATCGCCGATTTTTAAGATAGGGTTGGTAGGCGTAGGCGAGTTGAAGCCGGCGCTGTATAGATAAGTGAGATTCTGAAGTTCCGGGCGATAGAGCAGAATATCTATCGCGTCTACTTTGAGGTGTTTCAGAGTATGTTCGCCGAGGATATTGAGCGTTACGCGCAGGTCGGCGGAAGAGGCTATGGCTGAGTCAATGTCGCGCAGCGCAGTTAATCTGCGGATCTGTTCCTGGCTATGGTCGTATAGCTCAATGCGATGAATTGCATTTCCAGCGATCTCTGCCAGCATGGTCAGCAGGCTGGTATGTTGTGCGAATTGACGCCCCGGCGCCATTTGGATAAATACCGATCCCAGCGTTCCTGCCGTAGAGGTTATCGGGACGCTGATGCCGCCATATTCCAGCAACTCTGGTTCGAAGTTAGGCAGGAAGGTTAACGGATCTTCGCTAAGCTTTGGTGAAATATGCGCTTCCCCGGTGGTAAAGACATGCGCGACGATGCTGCCAGTTGTGTTGAGTTGTTTATGTTTAGCGTTCTTTGCCATGCCGCGCGCCGCATGTTGAACAAGTTTATCGCTAACGTGATCGTATATCCATACTGCGCCGTTTTCTTCGCCAAGGAGCGCGAGCGTTTCGTCAATGAAAATCTCGAACATTTCTGTTTGCGAATTTGCCTTTCGCAACGCGGTAGATAAGCGGTTAATCGTCTCCATTTCGCGGAAGCGGTTTCGAGTCTCGTTGAATAGACGCGTGTTCTCGATGGCAGTGGCGGCGGATGAGGCTAATATTTCTAGAAGCGCTTGCTCCTCTTCATGATAGGCGTTCGGTTCATAAGATTGCGCTGAGATAGAGCCGATAATTCGTTCGTCAATGCGCATGGGGACGAATACCGCGGAAAGAACATGGGTGGAACTGCCAAAACGCGTAGCGGGGCTGGCGGCGATCTCTCGTTCGTTCTGTAAAATAACGCTTTGCCCCGTGGTTGCTATTTGCGTAGTTAAGCCCGCGCTTGAAGCGAAACTTTCAAATGGGAGTCGCTGTCCGTTTTCTATGCGATATACAAAATCGTTGACGCCCTTGTCTTCGTTTCGCAACGAAATAACAAACACGTCGCAAGGCATTAATTTCTTTGCGGCAGCATGGATCGCGGCGTAGATTTGTTCAAAATCTTGCGAGAAACTTACGATCTCTTGGCTGATCTGATGTAAGACGACGCGACGCTCGGCGGCTTGGAGCGCGTTTCTGTAAGAACGGGTGTTTTCGATTGCAATAGCGGCGGAACTGGCGAAGGTTTGCAGTGTGGTGGCGTCTTGCGCTGTAAATGCGGCTGTATGATGGCTGTCTAAATTGATAAAACCGATGACTTTGTCTTGTGCGATCATGGGCACGCCCATCCATCCGCGTATATATTTTGTCTCCTCCCATGCTTCGAAACGCGGATCGGCTTGCGCGTCGGAGAGAATTAACGGCTTGCGCGATGCGGCAAGCTCGCCCCACTTTGCGCTCTTGGGAAAGATTTTCCCGATAATATTAGCGACGTAGTCGAATCCGTGAGCGGCTACAATTTCCATGCTGTCTTTTTTACGCTCAAAAAATATGGAAGCGCTGTCGTAAACGACGAGTTTGCTCAAAGAGCTGAAGATGATTTGATAGAGCTCTTGAATATCCAATGTTGTAGAAAGCGCTGCGATCGCCTCTTGTAAATTTTCCGCTTGTTTACGGCGGGCGCTTTCGGCTTCAAACGATTCTTGCGTATGGCGTTGCTCTTCTTTAGCGAGCCGCAAACGTTCCAGGGCGGTGCCAAGGCTGCTGGCAACCGTGTTGATGAACTGCTCGTCCTCTTGGTCGAATGCGTTGGGAATTTTACTCTCTACGTTGAATACGCCGATCACGCGCGTGTTGGCGCGGATTGGAACGCAGAGCTCGGAACGTATTCCTGTTGCAATTTCAATATATGTCGCTTCCTGCGCGACGTCTCCAACGCATATAGTTTTCTCTAATAAGACCGACCTGCCTGTAACGCCTTTTGTGATTTCGATGCCTGCCGCCCAGTTGAAAACGTTTGCGCCGATGTAAGAGGAATGCGGTATAAGGTTTCTTCGGTCTTCACTGAGCAAAAGAACGCCGCACACTTCGTTGTAAATCTGCGAAGCGATTCGTACGACGCGTCCTATGATCTCGTCTTCGGTGTCGCTGTCGGCGCCGGCTATGGCGATTGTGTGAAGAACGGTCAGCTGTTTTAATTGCCTTTGTAGGGCATTCTCGGTTTGTTTATCTTTGGTGATATCGAATAAAACGCCCTGCCAATAAAGCGGGTCGCCGTATTCGTCTTTAATCAAATCAATTACTTCTTTGACCCAGATCACGTTTCCGTCTCGCCGCACAACCTGATATTCTTCGTCGAACGGCGCGCTGTTTTGTTGTGCGAGGCGATACGCTTCGATAATCCTCTCGCGATCGCCGCTGTGGATTAAATCTTCCCATAAATACTTGTGCGTCAGCCATTCGATGGAGGAATAGCCAGTAAATTCTTCTAAGCGCGGACTAATGTAAATCGTCGCTGTTTTGCTGCTTACCAGCGTCGAGTCGAGGAAGACGACAGCGGGCGTTTGCTCGATGAGCGATTGGTAGCGAATCTCCGCTTCGCGCAAGGCGGATTCTCTACGGAGCAGGTGGTTTTGTGCGACAGCGTTGGTAAGCGCGAATGGCAGGCGACGTAGGTAATCGCTTTGCTTGACGAGATAATCAGCCGCTCCTGCCTTAAGCGCTGCTACGGCGACCTGCTCGTCGCCTTGCCCAGTGACCAGCACGACGGCGGGCGGCATCTTACGATGCTTAATTGTCGCAAGTAGGTCAAGCCCGCTTCCGTCAGGCAGGCGTAGATCGGAAAGAATCAGTTCGAGACCAGGATGCGATTCTAGATAGTCTAACGCGGCAGCGATCGTTTCGACGTGAACCAATTCGAATGAATGATTCGCATTGTCTTCCAACGCGCGGCGCGTGAGTGCGACGTGGTTGAGATCATCTTCGACGTATAGGAATTTCATGGCGCTATTATAAGTCGAAGCGTTGAGGATGGGGAATGCGTTTTAAGAATATGAGTCTTGGCACGGCGCGTCGCTCTGTTTAATAAGGGAAATAAAAATGACGCGCGCCCGCGTCATTGTGCTGCTGCTTCATTAGTAGAGGCGTCGACGGGATTCGAACCCGTGGTGAGGGTTTTGCAGACCCTTGCCTTACCACTTGGCCACGACGCCGAAAAGAAAAAATGAGCGGGCGATGGGATTCGAACCCACGACCTTCTCCTTGGCAAGGAGACGTACTACCACTGTACTACGCCCGCATTCGGCAACGTTCGCCGAGAGTGCCGAGACACAGAATCGAACTGTGGACACCGCGATTTTCAGTCGCGTGCTCTACCAACTGAGCTATCTCGGCGATATTCTGTTGTTAAGCGTGCGAATTTTACATTGGGAAAGGGGGATTGTCAAGCAACAGTCGGGGAAACGTTCGGAGCGCGATGGCGTATAATTGCGGCATGTTTGAGAATTTAACCTCACGACTCAACCAAGTATTCGACCAACTGCGCCGACGCGGCAAACTCTCCGAAGCAGATGTGGACGCGGCGTTGCGCGAAGTGCGCCTCGCCCTGCTCGAAGCGGACGTGCATTTCAGCGTTGTCAAAACTTTCATTGCGCGTGTGCGTGAACGCGCCGTCGGCGCGGAAGTGTCGAAAGCGTTGGTTCCTGGTCAGCAAGTAATCAAAATAGTCAACGAAGAATTGATCGCGACTCTCGGCGAACCTGCGCCGCTGAAATTCTTTGGTCCCAAGCCGCACGTCATTATGATGGTCGGCTTGCAGGGATCGGGTAAAACGACGCACGCGGGCAAGATCGCAAAGATGCTGCGTTCGAAAGGGGAACGGGTGATGCTCGTCGCGGGCGATCCGTATCGTCCCGCGGCAGTGACTCAGTTACAACAACTCGGCGAACGGATTGATGTCCCCGTTGAGTCGGATTTGAATGTCAAACCGCCAGAACTCGTCCAACACGCGTTCGAAAAAGCCCAAAGGGGCGGATACAGCGTCGTGATCGTGGATACCGCTGGAAGGTCGCAGTTAGACGCGGAGTTGATGAGCGAGTTAAAGTCCATCGTGGCGAAAGTCCCGCCAGTGGAAACTCTGCTCGTGGTCGACTCCATGATCGGTCAGGAAGCGTTGAACATCGCGCAAGGATTCCGTGACAACGTTTCGATCACGGGTTTGGTGATGACGAAGATGGACGGCGATTCGCGCGGCGGCGCGGCGATCTCGATCCGTTCAGTGACGGGTGTGCCGATCAAGTTTATCGGCACGGGCGAAAAACTCGACGCGCTCGAAACGTATGATCCCGCGCGGCTGTCGTCGCGCATTTTGGGCATGGGCGACATGATCGGCTTGATCGAAAAAGCCGAAGCCGCGTTCGATCAGGAAGTGGCGCAAAAATCTGCCGAGCGCATGATGAAGGGACAGTTCTCGCTCGAAGACTGGCTCGACCAAATGAAGCAGATGAAAAAGATGGGACCGCTCGCGCAGATCATGGACATGCTCCCAGGGCAAATGGGACAAGCCGCGCGTCAGATTGATCCGAAAGACATCGAAAAGAATTTCAAACAGACCGAAGCTATCATCCATTCGATGACGTTGAAAGAACGCCGTGACCCTGACATTCTGAACGCCTCGCGCCGCCGCCGCATCGCCGCTGGCTCTGGCATGGAAGTGCAGGATGTGAACCGCCTGATCAAGCAGTTCCGCGAAGCGCAGAAGATGATGAAGATGTTGACGAAAACGGGAGGCAAGGGGTTGGGGAGGTTGTTTGGGTAACAAATGTCATTGCGAGCCACAAAGTGGCGAAGCAATCCCCTTGCCGTGTTGGAGATTGCTTCGTCGCAACGAACACTCCTCGCAATGACATGAAAGCGAAGCGCAGAAGACGATGAAGATGTTGACGAAGACGGGAGGCAAGGGGTTGGGAAGGTTGTTTGGGTAAAAGCAAATATGGAATGAAAAATACAGTTTTTCTCTTTATGAGTCTTATATTGCTCAATTTTGTGGCACAAGAGTTTACTTGCTCAAAAACCTGCTTATTTTTGTAGTTTAGAGAAAGTAGGAAATAATAATGGAGAAACGACTAACCGTTTTTTTGATTTTTATTGCCCTGTTAACAGGATGCCTACAGACTGCCTCTCCGGCAACTGTAATCTCAACACCCTCATTGACCTTACCTACCCCAACGGAAGTTCCGCCCTTGCCCACCTTTGAACCTTCGCCAGCGGCCACTGATATTCCCCCCTCGTTGGCAGGCACGCCGATTCCTTTAGCTAAAACAGTCATTACAGCAAAAAATGCTGCGCAAATAAAAATGATCGCACGCTGGGGAGATGGCGGTGCGCGTCAAATGCAGATCAGTCAAGATAAGAGTTTTATTGCATCGTTATCGTCTTTTGGTTTAAAGTTCCTGAACCCTGAAACATTTGAGATAATTGATCAGTTATATTTTGATGATTTCAATATTCAAAGATTTGAATTGTCTCCAGATAACAGAACCATTGCGCTAAGTTCTGATCAAGGATGGATGATGTTATGGGATAAGCCCTCAAAAAGAGTTATTCGTAAATGGGAAGATAGTACAACCGTTTCTAAAGATGTAAGCATGCGTTTTTCTCCCGATGGCGCAACTTTAGCAACGTACCACGGATCCAATATAGATATATGGGACACAAAGAGTGGCGAATTGCTTGTACGTGTTGATCGAGGAAATCAGGAGTCCGTTTACGCCTTGGTATATGTTGATAATGTGACAATAGCATATACCACATCCCCTTCAGCCTCCCGCAACTCATATATTCCTACTATTCAGCTTTGGAATTTTAAATCTCCCGATAGTAAGAAGATAAAGTTGAAAGGAAATACAAAATTAGCTTTTTCCAACCTTGCTGTTTCACCGGATGGAAGGACCTTAGTGTCGGACACCTTTGACGGAACAATTTCGTTTTGGGACTTAAAAACAAATACTTTAAAATCTAGTTTTAGACGTCAAGAAAGAAGTAGACGCCCTATAACCTTTGCTGAAGATGGCGCCAAGGTGTTGATTCCAAATTTAGATGGCACTATCTCAATCTTCGACGTTAATGGCCGCCTTATTAACAGATTTGAGGGAACAGAATCCGTCGTAGGATTGGGTATATTGCCCGATCTAACCACGATTGTTTATCAAACAGATAGAGGTACGCTTATTAAGCGAGAGATTAATACAGGAAAATTGATTTTTGAGAAGATGGGTAGCATCGGTCTGCCAGTGACTTCCGACATCTCAACCGATGGACATTCTCTAGCTCTGGGATTTGTGGGTGGTCATGTGGAAATTTGGAATATAGACAATGCTAATTTGGAAACGGTAATTCCTCATGAGAACCTTGTTGGATACGCACCCTTGGTCAAGTTTTCCTTTAATGAAAAAATTCTTATAACAGGTTCCTATGATCAAACCGTAAAAGTGTGGAATATCGAAGACGGAAATCTAATTCGGACATTAAGAGGAAAAGGCTACGCTTCCAGCATTGCTGTTTCCTCCGATGACGAGTTGATTGTGGGAGGATTTGCTGATAACACTTTTATCTGGGAAACAAGTTCTGGTGAACTTTATAGAAAATTACCAAATGCGGATGGAATAGCCTTTTCTCAAGATAATAAAATTTTAGCGCTTGGCGGATCGGGTTTGGGTTTTTTCGATATTGAAAGTGGGCAGTCACTTAGGTGGATATTTGGAAAGAATTCTACATCGTCTACATTAAAAGACCCTGTCTTTTCTCCGAATGGTAATCTAATTGCTGGAATTGATTTTATGTGGAGTTTTAATAGTGCAGTTGTTAATCCGGAAAAGGACTCAATTAAAATTTGGAGGGTTGAAGATGGATCCTTAGTTAAGGAGATTGAGGGATTATACAATCCTGTTTCTCTTACTTTTTCACCAGATGGATCTCTTTTGATGTTTGCAATGCAAAATCGTATTTTGCTTTATGACGTCACAACATTCACCCTTATAGAAGAATTAATTGGGCACAATGGAGAAATTCTCTCCGTATTGTTCTCTGCCGACGGGAAAAAAATTGTAACGACTTCGAAGGACCAAACTGTTGGAATCTGGGCTGTGCCATCACCTTGATAAGAAACTCGCTTGTTTGCCTTAACTGGAATACAAAGCGACTGTCGCCTCGCAGGCGACAGTCGCTTTGTAAGTCGATCG
>BQMV01000454.1 GCA_022181005.1 Anaerolineaceae bacterium
GATTGTGGTTCCATCGGGCGAAAAAGCGAAAGGCCCGAAAGATCCAAGGGACAACAGGTTGCGCTTGTCCCCGCCATTCAAATCCATCGTTGCCATAGAAGGAGAAAATGAACCGTTGAGATGATTGTCAACAAGAAGCGTCCCTGATAATCCGGCAGGAATATTCGTTGGCAGACTTTCTTGGTTCATCCAATTTTCATTCAAAAAACAGGAATTATGAAATTCGCTATTTGCAGCCGATGGTTGTTTATCAATCGAAGCAGGGTCAAAGCTAATTTGCCAGTTTCCCTGTGCTTGAAAGGAAACCAAACTAAAATTAAACTGGTGCTTGCCTTTTGGGAATCCGTCCCCATACCTGAAGAGCGTGATAATCTGCCCATCTTGAAAAGTGGTATAGAGATCATCGCCAGAAAAGGATTGAACAGCCGTATCCAAAACTAGCACTCTTCTAACTTCTGGGGATCCAATTATTTTAAATTCCAAGAACGGCATACCATCTTTCGTTAGTGCCTTGACGCTTGATAAATGGACCCGATGTCCCGCCAACACAAAATCTCCGTTTAAAGGCCATTCCTGATTTTCCTGGGGATTATCTCCAAAATCTACTTCAAAACCAGGACTGGTTATTTGATCTCCTTCAAAATGGAAATCTGCTGACAACACGGTCAGAGTCAACATCCCTGGCGCGCCTCTTCCCCAAGTATAAAAACTGAATTCCAATCCTGTGGACATGCCAGTTAAGCCAAAATCCAGTGGTGCAATCGGGATTGGTTTGCCGGTCGAATCTGTCAGGATCATTTCAGATATATCAACATTCTCGACTGACCCATTCGTTGCGTCATTTAGGTTCAAAGCCCCGTGTATGAAATAACGATCCTGGAAAGTCGCAATTTGGTCGATGGTTACACTCAGTCGCGGAAAGTTTTTTGGGTATGGCGTTGGGGATGGGGATGGGGAATTGATCGCACCCTGAGTAGCAGGCAATGTGTCAGAAGGTGTAACAACCTGTTCTTGATTATTCGCCGACTTCATCTTGAAAAGCACCGAAAAGGCTAGAAGCAACATAAACACTATCACCAGTACTGCCCAGAGAATTTTTCTCAAAGGGGACTGATTTGTAGTTGGGTTGTTTTTACTCATTTTCTATCCTGTTGATTTACATTCAGTTTGCACAAAATCACTTTAGCAATGCTAATTTTATACGATCATTAGGTCGTATCCCACTGTGGATTTCCACAGTGACAAGATTCATCTTGAGTATGTATAGTTATGCAAAAGTTCATCCGAGTTAAAAGGAGATTCAATACAATGAACAAAAAATATCTACATATCTTGGCTATTCTTGTTTTATTTGTGACAGGTATATCAGTCCCTACCATAAATGCTCGGGCTGTTTGCTCAGATGGTCATGGATGTAGTACCACTTGCACAACTGGCCAAAATTGTTGGTATAAAGATGCGGCTTATACACAATCGCGGGGGACAAGCGGCACGCATGCCTGGCAATATTGTTCGACGGATGCAATTACGGTTGCAGGATCCCCCACAACTACTGTGTCTGGAACATATGGTGGCGTTAATAATGAATTGCGTTGGAGCGCCTATTGTATTGTAAATTGGACGCGAGGAAAGGTGGCAACTACTGCAAATGGTACATATCAAATGGCTATAAGAGCTGTTCCATCTAATTCGGGTTTTTACGCCGCTGAGTACTGGATTAATGTAGTAGTTGGTTTCCAAAAGTATACCCTAATGGTGGATGGCAACTCCACAGTTACAGCCAATACAGGGCTATATAATACTCTTTGTACTGGCGCTAAGGATAGTCATAATAGGTCTACAGGATGGGGCGGTAATCCAAACTGCACAAATTTGTATAATCCAAAGGCGTCTGCTTCTGCCTAGCAGTAAAAACTTTCACAGGAGAGAAAATAGCTATGAAAACAAAAACGTTGCTCGTTCTGTTGAGCGTAATTCTGAGTATTGGGCTCTTGGCCGCATTTGGAATGAACAAGATTTTTTCGTCAGCAGACAGTAATAAGACTAACGTAAATGTGAATCTCATATGGTCGACCTATACCAACGATCATGTCGCTATTGAGTACAGAGTACAAGGACAAATTGTAACCCCCTATGGGGTGCTCGCAAGTTGCCCGGTTGGAGGTTCACAGGTTCTGAATGGAAAAGGCAATTTAATAAGCGGAAACAACAACGATTTTACATACTGTCGCCCAGATGGAAATGGTGGGTATTTGGTAACCCAATTCTTCTATTCAGATTATGGCAAAAATAAGCCAGAAAAAGTCAAAATTAAAATCGGCGATGTTGATGATCTTGATGCAAATAATGGCACAGTTGTTCACATCGCGCCAGTGGGGGATTTTTCCTTTAGCCTTTCATCCCAATCAGATACACAAAGCGTTTCTTATCCGTCCGATATTGCCCAGGCAGCGAGCGGCTTGAACATGAAAATAAAACGGGTGGATTTCAGTCCCTCGCTTGCCAAAGTGGATGCTTGTGTGACGCTCCCTGATACGGGTGATTGGTTAGTTGATGGTTATATGCTTAACACAGGGCAAAATATACCCCTTACGTATTGGACAATTCCAAATTACAAAAAGCCAGGAGTATTGGATAACGTTCAAAGATGCTTTTCATTTGTCTTTACAGGAATCCCCGATTACACAACCATCAAAAAAGGCGACCTTTCATTTGTTGTCGATAAAGTTTCTCGAAACGTGCCTGAATGTGTAAAAGGAGCCAACTGGGAGAAAATCAAAGATGAACTACAAAAATATGGCATTGATTCCTTGCAACCTGATGCGGGAGGAAATTACTGTTTCGCAGGTGCAGTTGACAGCCTGCTTGAATCTGAGAATGCCAGTTTAAATCTTTGGATTGAGAATGCTTTGAAAGAAGAGGTCAAAGGACCCTTAACAATAACTGTAAAGTAAGGCGCCTAATGGTAATCGGGCGGGAGAACGTATCCTGCCCGATTATTGTTTAATCTATCCGTGTCGCGGATAGCCTTGCGGATTTCCACTTACAATGTTACCCAGGGATCAAATCCTCCGCGTCCAACCACGGTTGCGCGCCGCGTCGTTTCAGCGTGCGGTACAACTCGGCGCCTTCGGCTTGTCCGCGGAGGCGTGGCAGAGGAAGACTTTGAGGGGGCGTTTGTCCATAAAGGATGAATTATGAAGGAGGAAGGGTGAAAAGCGACGCGCTTCTGAAATGGGCGCGTCGTTTTGGTTATTTCGTTTTCTTACGGGCTTCGCGCTTCTCACGAATCCGTTTGACGACGGTATCCATATCTTGATTATCCAGCCACTCATGGCGGTCTTTGGAGTAATCGCCGCGCCCTGTCATTTCAAACAATTGCTCTATTGGAAAAGCTTGATTGCTTATCGTCTCTGCCCAGCCTTGCGTAAAACTCTTATCAGCAGGTTTGAGAGTTACCTTGGTTTCAAGATAAGTTTGAATCGCGTCTTTGATATTTTCAATCGCTTCCAGTTCGGTTTCCCCTTGCGACCAACAACCTGGAAGTCCAGGCGCCCAAACGGCAAAGCCTTCGTCCGTTTCTTCGAGTCGGATTTTGTATTTCATGGTCTTATCTCCTGAACATTGCAGCAATTATACAACCAAAAAATATCTGTCTACTTTGGGTTCCTCAACGCCCTCACCAATTTCTTATATCCTCCCTTCACAAACGAATCCAAGCGATGCAGATGCCACAGAAATAATGAGTCTTATGGAGCGCGGCGAAATCGAAACAACGACCGCAACCCCTCCCACGGATTCTCGCCGCGTAGGATCGCGCGTCCATGCAGAAGCAGGCTGACCTGCGAAAGACCGAACCAGAGGAGGAAGAGAGTCAAAAAAGTCGAAGCGAGGTCCATCCACACAGGCAGGGATTCTTTGACACATGCCACTTGCTCGCGCCAGCCTTTCACTTTTTCTTGATACGACTCCACATCGGCAAGAAATCCTTGCAAACTCGCACGCGATTCCTCGAGGTTGCCGCCGAAGAGTTGCGACGCGTCATTCAACAACACCGATGCCTGCTTGGCAAGATCGCCCACGTCCGTGATCCGCGATTCGAGCGCGTCGGCAGAATCGATCAGGTCGGTGAGCATCTGGTCGGGAATGTTCACTTTGACGAACGGCACGATGTTGAGACCAAACACCACCACGCGCACATCCTGCAGCGTGTCGCGCGCCGAGACCAGCCGCTCTTGCGCGGTCGCCAACTCGGGGAGCAGTTCATCGTTCAACGTGGTTTGCACGCTCTCCAAAAATGACTCGGGGTTGCTTTGCCTCAACGCTTGTTCCGTTTCATTGACAGTTTGGAGCGCGCGCGTCAACTCCGTTTCAAAGGTCGTCAGAGCGGCTTGCGTCTGTCGCAGTTCAGAATCGACTCCTCCAAGCGCCGCCAACGCTTTCTCAGTCAGCGGCTCGTTATACATCCATGCTAGAGCGATGCCGACCAGACTCGCCGCTAATGCCAAAGAACTAATTCCGATCAACGCGCCTGCTGCGATCTTTCGCCTCATCGTTTCATCCTTTCCCGAATCCATTAAGCGCATTCGCGCTATTTTTTGGATTATATCTAAATCAACGTTCATTTCGCAGGCTAGGCGCATTCGTTCTTATAGAAGAATGCTCAAGTCTCGGATGAATCCATTAAGAACGGCTGCGCCTCAATTCGCGCGTCTGCCTGTCAGCGCTTGGTATACTAGCGCAGCCCACGGCTTCCTCATCCGCCTCTATCTATATGTAAAAAGAAACCGCCATGAATTCAAACCATATTCTCCGCGAATACACAAGTCACATTCGCGCGTTCAAACCCAACGCGCGATTCTATCTTTTAAATGTCATCGCAACCGGCGCGGCAATGGGTGTTTTTCGCCTCATTTTCAATTTCTACGCGCTCAGCCTGGGGTTCGACGAAGCGTTATTGGGCAACCTCATCACCATTGGAAGTTTTGTGGCGCTGCTAGTCGCCCTGCCAATGGGCTATCTCGCAGACTTGATCGGGCGCAAAACATCGCTCATCGTTTCAGGAGTCTTATTAAGCGTCTCGATCATCGCCATGGCTATTTGGGCGACCGAAACGTCCTTTTATTGGATGAGCGCGCTTTCCGGGCTGGCGCAAAGTTTGGCAGGCGTAACCATGTCGCCTTTTCTCATGGAGAACAGCAACGAGCATGAACGCACTTATCTCTTCAGCTTCAGTTTGGGCTTACAAATGACGATGGCTTCGGTCGGCAATTGGATCGGCGGCTACCTCCCCACTTGGATGGGCAGCCTGCGCGCCGTTTCGCCTATCAGTCCCGCCGCTTACAGCGACTCGGTCCTCATTGTAGGGATTAGCGCCGGGCTCGCCATTCTGCCGCTGCTTTTCATCAAATCACCGCGCCTCGCGCACGCCGACCGCGCCATCTTCGCGCCATTTCAATACGCCGCCAAACATCCTAGAACGCTCGCCAAACTTATTCTTCCGATGTTCATTACCTCCATCGGGGCCGGGCTGACGATGCCGTTCATGAACGTATTTTTTCGCGTCGTTCACCAACGGTCCGACCCGGTCATCGGTGCGCTTTTTGCATGGGGTTCGCTCGCCATGGGAATCGGGCTGCTCATTGCGCCGCCTCTGGCAGATCGCTTCGGAAAGATTCAGGTTGTGGTCATCACACAAGCGTTATCCATCCCATTTCTAATTCTGCTGGGTTTTTCGCCTCTATACTGGATCAGCGCCGCCGCCTATTACATCCGCCTCGCGTTGATGAACATGAGCAGCCCCGTATACGAAACGTTCGTGATGGAACATGTCGAATCATCGGCGCGCGCCACCGTAGCAAGTCTCACCAGTATGGCATGGAATTTCGGCTGGGCGTTCAGCCCCACCATCAGCGGTTGGCTGCAGATCCGTTTTGGGTTCGGTCCGCCATTCATCGGCACCATCGCGCTTTATATTGTGTCCGTCGTCATGTATTGGGCTTTCTTTTGGAAACAAACTATCGCCGACGTTTCCGCGCCCACAGCAGCCAATAAGAAATCAGACCCTAGGCAATAGCAAATTATGCTGGAAATTGTATGCAAGCAAAGTAATCGTACGCGCAAAATGGCATGGACAATACGAAAAAATTCGACCAATCCGCGAAATCTGTGAACAAAAGAGAGCGAAAACACGGCTTTACTACCGTCAGACTTAATTTCTCATTATTCATTGACTTAATCTTCCGCTAATGTTACATTTGGCTTTATCTTGCAGTTTTGTAAGAAAAACGACATAAACAACTAAATAGCGCACGGAGGTTTTCATGTCTAAATCAGCGAAGTCCGTTATTTTCGTTTCCATGTTAATTTTTACGCTAATGGTAAACATGGTATTTCCTCTCCCCGTACTAGCGGATGGGTCTCCCACAGAAGAGCCGACCGTTACTGAAGAAGTTATTTCATCGCAAGGGGAAACTCCATTGGGGGAAGAACCCATCAACTCCACGCCTATTCCAACAGAAAACACGCCAGAAGTCATTCCAACAGAAATCGTTTCCGAGCCGACCGCAGCGCCGGAAGAGCCGACTGCAACTGAAGAGGCCATTCCGACAGAAACCCTTTCCGAGCCGACCGCAACTGAAGGAGTCATTCCAACAGAAACCGTTTCCGAACCGACCGCAGCGCCGGAAGAGCCAGCCGAAGACGTAACCGAAGTCGTCCAAGCCATGAACGACGCAGGAGTTATATTAGCGGATGGAGACGGAAATCCTATTCCCTTAGCAAGCCAAACTGCCGCCGACGCGCTCTCAGCCCCCGATCCTATGGGTTGCCCGCCTGGAGTCCAACCCGTTAGTTGGGGCGGCACAGGCATTGGCTGTACAATTTCTTACGCATCCATTCAAGCTGCAATTGACGATGCTAGCGTTATAGCCGGCTGGACGATTTACATTGACCCGGGCGCCTTCGACGAAAACGTTACCGTAAACAAATCGGTCACTTTACAAGGCAGCGGAGCAGGCGTGACTATTATTCGCCCAGGCGCTTCTAGCACGCTTGATTTAGGTTGTGGAGTAGGCAGTTGCGCTTCTAACACGAATACTATATTATATATCACGGCAGATAACGTCACTATTCTCGATTTAACGGTTGATGGCGATAACACCTTGATAAACAGCGGCACAGTTGTCAACGGCGCAGACCTCAACGCGCGGAACGGCATTTATGGAAACGCCGTTGATAATCTGACTATTGAGGATACGACGGTTCAAAATATCTATCTGCGCGGCATTCAAGTCAGCAACTCTAATAACTTCGTCATAAACAACAATACAGTCAGCAATGTCGATGGGAGTTCCGCTTCCATCGCAATCTTCAATTGGAGCAGCAGATCGGAAGAGCACACGTCTGAACTCCAGTCACGTGGCCTTATCT